>MHYI01000300.1:0-185 GCA_001828295.1 Planctomycetes bacterium RBG_16_41_13
GAGTCTTGAAAAAGCTACTGCCACTAACGATGAATCCATGGGTAAAGAATTCAAAGAAGGGATAAAATTAATTTATAAAGAATTTTCCCGTGTATTAAAATCTGAAGGACTAGAGCCTATCAAAGCGGAAGGGACACAATTAGATGTATGCAAACATGAGGTTTTGATGCAGATGGTGAATGATG
>MHYI01000300.1:215-317 GCA_001828295.1 Planctomycetes bacterium RBG_16_41_13
TACAAAAGGGGTATTTGCTAAACTCCCTGGTTTTAAGGCCTGCAAAGGTAGTGGTATCACAGAAATCACAAAAAGAAGAGACTCAAGACGCCGAAAACACTA
>MHYI01000300.1:338-5833 GCA_001828295.1 Planctomycetes bacterium RBG_16_41_13
GAGAATAGGATATGTCAAAAATTATTGGAATAGATTTAGGCACAAGCAATTCTGCCGCTGCGGTATTAATAGGTGGTAAACCAACTATTATTCCAAGCGCTGAAGGGGCAACCATCGGAGGAAAGGCATTTCCTTCCTACGTTGCCTTTACAAAAGACGGAGAAAAACTGGTAGGCGAACCGGCAAGAAGGCAGGCAGTTAGCAATACAGAGGGCACAATATATGCGATAAAGAGAAAAATGGGGACTGACTATAAGGTCGAGGTGAGGGGAAAGAGTTTTACTCCTCAACAAATTTCCGCATTTATTCTGCAAAAAATCAAACATGATGCTGAAGCGTATCTAGGGGAACGTGTTGAAAAGGCGGTCATAACGGTTCCTGCATATTTTAATGATAACCAGCGACAGGCAACAAAAGACGCCGGTACTATTGCAGGACTCGACGTGGTGAGGATTATCAATGAACCGACTGCGGCATCATTGGCATATGGATTAGACAAGACGGAAGAGTCTCAAAAGATACTTGTTTTTGACCTGGGCGGTGGTACTTTGGATTGCACCGTTATGGACTTTGGCCAAGGCGTATTTGAGGTTGTTTCTACCAGCGGCGATACCCAATTAGGCGGCACTGATATGGACAATCATATTGTTAATTATCTGGTAGAGGAGTTTAAAAAGGAATTTGGCATCGACCTGAAAAATGACAAGATGGCAATGCAGAGATTGAGAGAGGCGGCAGAAAAGGCGAAGATAGAACTCTCCACAACACTTTCCACTGATATTAACCTTCCGTTCCTTACGGCGGATGCTTCCGGTCCAAAACATTTTACACATTCCATGACGCGGGCAAAAATAGAACAACTGGTTTCTCCAATAGTTAACCGGTGCGGCGCTTCTATAGAACAAGCATTGAAGGATGCGAAAATGACGGCGAACGACATCTGCAAAATCATCCTCGTAGGAGGCCCTACCCGTATGCCATGTGTCCAGAAATATGTGGAAGATTACGCGGGAAGGAAAATTGAACGCGGAGTTGATCCTATGGAATGTGTTGCTATGGGCGCTGCCATCCAGGCGGGTGTTTTGTCCGGAGAGGTAAAGGACCTTGTTTTGCTGGATGTAACTCCGCTCTCTTTGGGCATTGAAACGCTTGGCGGCGTTACCACTCATTTAATAGAAAGAAATACCACTATCCCCACAAAGAAGAGCCAGATTTTTACCACAGCAGAAGATAATCAGAGCAGTGTGGAAATACACGTTCTTCAGGGCGAACGTTCCATGTCGCGGGATAATGTAACCCTTGGAAAGTTTCATCTTACGGGGATACCCCCGGCACCGAGAGGGGTTCCTCAGGTAGAAGTATCTTTTGATATTGATGCAAACGGCATAATTAATGTCCATGCGAAAGATCTTGGCACAGGAAATGAGCAGAAAATTACAATAACCGCTTCAACAAAACTGAGCCAGGAAGAAATTGATAAGATGGTCCGAGATGCGCAGAATTACGCCGATCAGGATAAACAATCAAAGGAAAAAATAGAGACAAAAAATAAGGCCGATAACTTAGCGTATAGTGCCGAAAAGACATTGAAGGATTTAGGTGATAAAATAGAGAGTGAACAAAAGCAGAAGGTGGAAAATGCGGTAAAAAATTTGAGAGAAGCTATAAAATCGGAAGATGAAAAGAACATGAAGCAAAAGATGGATGAATTAACAAATATCCTGCAGGAAATCAGTACAAAGATTTATCAGGAAGCTGCAAAGAAGGAAGGCCCACAGACGCCTCACGGCGGCGGTGAACAAGAAGAAAAGGGCGGGGGGAAAGGCAAAGGGGGCGAAGATGATATCATTGACGCCGATTATGAAGTAAAGAATTGATGGTACTATTCGTTTGCCGGTGAGGTTCTTCGAAAAATAATGACGGAGGTATTTTATAAAAATACGCTGCCAGCGTTAAAGGTTCGCAAAGAAATACCCGTTTTAACGATAAATCGAATCCCCAACTACTATTCTTATTTGAAGAAATGGTAGTTGGGGATTTTGTGTTTCTATACATAGTGGTTAAGTGGTTAACGGGTATGGCATGGCAGGATAAATTCTTTTTAGATTTACGATTTATGATAATCTCCCCCACTGGGGTGCGTCTTACGCATTCTGTGTAATATGTGAAATCTGTGGTTTCTCTTTTATTAATTAATGATTTCTATTAATGATGTATGATTCCTTCTCTTTGATCCATTTCCAGATAATTGCCGCATTCATCCTTGATATAACTATTGGCGATCCACAATGGCGTTTTCATCCCGTAAGGCTGATAGGGAAATCTATTCATTGTCTGGAATATATCGTGCGTAGATTACCCCTGCCGGAAAGGTTGATGGGGCTGTTTTTAACCGGCGGCATTGTGTCTGGCGTGTATATAATCACCTACGAAATTATGTCCTTTTCTAAACAATGGAACCCGGTGTGTGAGGCACTAACGGGAGGTATTATTGTTTATTTTGCGATTTCCATAAAAGATTTGGCAGATGAAGCAAAAAAAGTTATCAACATGCTTCGTATAAATGATTTAAAAAATGCCAGAAATATGCTATCCCGCATTGTGGGACGCGATACAGCAGATTTAAACAGAGAACAAATAATACGCGCGGCTATAGAAACAGTGGCAGAGAGTTGTGTTGATGGCATTTTAGCGCCATTATTTTATTGTTTCATTGGAGGACCGGTCGCAGCAATGACCTATAGGGCAGTAAACACGCTGGATTCTATGGTTGGATATAAAAATGAAAAATATATAAAGCTTGGATGGGCATCAGCGAGATTGGATGATATGGCAAACTACATTCCGGCAAGATTATCTGCCTTGTTTATTCCTGCGGCTTCTTTTTTGTGCGGGCATGGTTTTCAAACCTCTTTAAAGACGGCTTTTCTGGAAGGAAGGAAACATGAGAGCCTTAATAGCGGAATACCCGAGGCAGCTTTTGCAGGGGCATTGGGAGTTCAACTGGGCGGACCAAGTACCTATGGGGGCGAAGTTGTGGATAAACCCTCTATTGGCGATAATAAAAAACAGATAACATTGGAATCGCTGGAAATGGCGTTAAGGCTAATGTTTGTCACGTCCGTATTGTTTTTGATAAGCGGACTGGGCTTCATTTTATTGTTAAAGCGATTGCAATAATTTAATTATTATTGGAATTTTTATAATAGTTCACCGCAGAGAACGCAGAGAAAACAAACAAAATGGGGGGAATATGCATAAATTTTCTGTTTTTCATCCTCTAATAACCTCTGCGATCTCAGCGTTCTCTGCGGTAAGAGGTATTTTCGAAGGTGAAAGTTACTAAAATTTTTTTGGAAACATTAGATCCAAGGGCAAAGATCATATCCCTTTTTTTTATTGTTTCCTGTATAGCCTTAACGCCGATGAGCAGGGTGAAGGATTTTGGAGTATATTTTTTGTTAATACTTGCAATCTTTTTATTTTCTGATATTTCACCAGCCCGGTTATTGCGAAAATTTCGTTTTGCCCTGTTTCCTATAACCGTCTTGCCTTTTCTGCTACTGTTCATTCTTTTTTTAAGAAGAGCATTTATTTGTTATTTTATCAAAGGGGGCTGTTCGGCAGTAAGTATTGCGAAAGAAGAAATATGGACTTTTTTATGCTTTATAATCAAACTTGATTTATCTATAGTATTCATTGTTGTTGTATCAGTAACTATGTCCTATACAGATTTTTTGAGAGGATTGGAAAAATTATATATACCGCAGGCACGTGTATTACGCATGGTATCTGCTTTGTACCATATCCTTCAATTAATCAATAGCAGTAAAAGGCTGTTGCTGTTTGAAATATACCGTTTTATCGGCTTTAAACACCGGAAAAAATTAAGAAAATATATCCATTCCCCATTTACATTATTTGACAAAAGACCTGATTCTCCCGGAAAAGACCGTCGTGTATTATGTATTTGTGCTGACGGAGAAATTTATAACACGGCGCCTTTGCGGTTTTCCTATAGGGATTTTTTGTTTATGATAGGCGTAATCATCATGCTGGTATGCATCGTTTCCGGAGTAATTTATAAAATAGGAAACATTAAAATATCACACTCACATTTATGGCAAAATTTACAGATGTGATTACTTCAAAAAGCTAAAGATTACCGGTATTTTTATCTTCGCAACCTGCGGTTACAATCTCTTTTTATCAACATGGGGCATCGCCTCTCCAAATATTTATGGAAGAATTTTAACATGGAAATAAATTCTAATAAAGGAAGCGTTTGTTACACAGAAGACATTTGTGCTGATGGCATATGTTGTTTTATGAGTATTCCCAGGAAGCAGAATCATTTGGGCATATGGAAACATATCTTCAGGAAAAGAAGCGCCGCATATGGCATAAAATTGCTTTATACCGCCCTTCACGCAAAGGATATTGTTTATAATCCATGTAAGTGCCTGGATTTTTATTTAACATGGAAAGATGACGCATCCGGCGGCATGCAGATACTATTGCGATGCGCCGCGTATGGGAAAAAGCGCAGGCCGTATGTATGCAAGTCATTTCCTGACAGGAAAGATAGTTTTATGCACGACGTCCCCGCACCTTGTATTTACAACGAGTATATTGCCTCTGAAGAATATGTCAGATTGAAACACACACACGTTTTTCGTTTGTTCTATGCCATCAAAGACGACCAGACTCTTTTGCGCAAAATCTCTCCCCATTGCTCAGTCGATGATACACGGAAAAGACTAGATCAGTGTAAAGATAGTGTAAAAATAAGCGCTATCTGGAATGAAAAGCCCTCAGAATATTTTCTCATAGAAGCCCCCAAGGTTCCATCTATTCTCTGCACTTCAGAAATACACCCCGTAATAAAAACGATACGGCAGGCATACAATCGCTGGACCGGACATATTGAGACATGGCTGGAAAAGCATTATGGCGACAAATGGCATATTTATTTGGAACAGGCGCTTGAAGAAGAAGATAACAGGCTTGGAATAAAAAAGAAGGGGAAAATATTCAAGAGTAAAAAGGCAAAATGAAACATCTATGAACCTTTGGTTGGGAGCATTCCCGATTTTTTGTAAATTTTCCAACATTGTATCACAAGCATCTTGCTTGACGTTCAGGAGTTTCAAAGTTGTAGAACGAAGCGATTGCTTCGTTCGAGCGAAGTGGCACTTCGCTCTACATTTGAAAGTCCGCCGTAGGCAATAAGTTCATGTACAGGAATTTCAATCTTTTGTAATTTCTCTCTATCGGTAGGACAAGCGTCCCCGCTTGTCATTATGATGTCAACCGGGGACGGTTGGCCTACCTTAGGAGATAAAGGATGTGGGGGGTTGCGATGACAATAGCAACATTAGCACGTTGTAGAGACAATTCATGACTCGTAGAGAAAGTGAAACGCATTGCCTCTACAGCTTACGAATGCCGTCATTGTTAGAATTTTTCAAAAAACTAAAATGTTACGATATTTG
>MHYI01000301.1:0-16008 GCA_001828295.1 Planctomycetes bacterium RBG_16_41_13
AAACAGCTAAACTGTTACAGTTTTGATAATTTTGCCGAAAAAAATTAAAAATGCTTGCAATCTTCTTCCATTTTGGTTTAATATTGCCCCACATGGAAAGTGTGATTTCCTATCACTTATTAAATAAAACATATTGAATATATTACTAATATACCCTGAATTCCCGGATACATTCTGGAGTTTTAAGCACGCCCTTAAATTCATACGCAAAAAGGCATCCTTTCCCCCGCTAGGACTCCTGACAGTTGCTGCAATGCTGCCGCCAGAGTGGTCAAAGCGCCTGATAGACGTCAATGTAACAAAACTCACGGATGACGATCTGTCATGGGCAGATTATGCGTTTATCAGCGGCATGGTTGTCCAGAGAACGTCGGCAAAACATATCATTGGACGTTGCAGTAAAGCCGGCGTTAAGGTGGTTGCCGGAGGTCCTTTATTCACGAGCGAACATGAACAATTTGAGAATGTCGATCATTTCGTACTCAACGAAGCAGAGCTAACCCTGCCATCCTTTTTGGAAGACCTGAATAATAATTGCGCTAAACGTGTATATATTTCATCTAATTTTGCCGACATTCAAAAAACACCAGTCCCTCTGTGGGAGTTAGCCGATCTGAACCAATACGCCTCAATGAGCATACAGTACTCCCGTGGTTGTCCATACCACTGCGAGTTTTGCAACGTGACGTCATTGTTTGGACGACGTACACGCACCAAAACTGTTGAACAGATCATTGCCGAGTTGGACAGTTTCTATAACAGGGGTTGGCGTGGGGCCGTATTCTTCGTAGATGACAATCTCATCGGTAATAAAAAAAACCTCAAGAACGAACTACTGCCAGCCCTGATCAAATGGCAAGGCGAACATGTGCCGATACCGTTTAACACCGAAATCTCCATTAACATTGCCGATGATGAATCCCTGATGCAAATGATGTCCGAAGCAGGCTTTATTACGGTTTTTATCGGGATCGAAACGCCGGATACGGATAGCCTGGCAGAATGTAACAAAAAACAAAATAAAAACCGTAACCTCCTCGAAGACGTGCGGCGTATTCAGCGGGCCGGACTGCAAGTACAAGCGGGTTTTATCGTTGGTTTTGACAACGACACACCATCCATCTTTCAGCGACAAATTGATTTTATACAGAATAGCGGGATTGTGTCTGCGATGATTGGCCTGCTCCAGGCCCCGGCAGGGACGCGGCTATACGAACGTCTAATGCAGGAAGGGCGTTTGCTTGGACAGATGTCGGGGGACAATGTAGACGGCACCACTAACATTATCCCTAAAATGGACATTGATACATTCCGGGAAGGATATAAAAAAATATTGAAACACATTTATACTCCCAAAAACCACTATCAGCGCATAAAGACCTTCTTCCGGGAATATAAAGCGCCAAAGATTAAAGCGCAAATTACCTTCAATGACATACTGGCGTTATTCCGCGCCATCTTCCACCTCGGTATCCTTGGCAATGAACGTTTTCACTTTTGGAAGCTCTTGTTATGGACATCCTTTCACCATCGGGAATTATTACCACTTTCCATTACCCTTGCAGTTTTCGGCTACCATTTCCGCAAGGTCAGTAAATTACACGTCCTGTAAATCAAAAAAATTCAGGGGGGAATGGGGTCGTCCTTTAGAAGGCCTTTGTCAATCTGAAATTACATTGTATAAGTTGAAATAACAGAATAGCGTACAACAAGGGGATTGGATCTTTATTGCTGTAAAATACCCGGAAAATATTCCTCAAGTGTATCTCACTGTTTTAAGGTATGCATATGAAAAATGCAGTGGTAAAATGAAAAAGGCCTTTGTCTATAAGGCATTCCTCATTGGGGTTTTTGCTTTATTTCAATCAGGTTGCCGGAGAAATCCTTAAGGAAATATACAGTCTTATCTTTATGTTTTCCCTCAATAAGCTCCGCATCAAATCGCTGCGCCTTTTCTGCAATCTCCGAAAAGCTATCAATCATCATCCCGAAATGCGTAAAATTGGGACATGCATGCTTAAAATCAGAGATAAATACCTCGATCTTTATTCCGGGCTTTTCAAAAACCAACACTTTGATCTCTTGGGAAAGAGAGAATAATTGCTTTGAAAGTTCCGGAGGTAAAAGTATCTCTCTTGTTTTCTCAAGACCTAAAAAGTCCCGATAAAATTTCAGCGCGTGGTCTTCGCTCTTATTTGTAATGCCAATGTGATTTAATTCCATGCCGTATTTTAGCGTTTAATTGTCCCTTGTCAATGGGCTGGTTTCATCGCATTGCTACTAAGTGCACATGTGCACAACACCTATACTTTTTTCACTTTTTTATAAAGAAGGCGATTTTTCGGTTCTCAATGAATAAATCTCATGTAACGATTTTTATTGATTCCAGCTACAACCCGGGGAGAAAGCTTGGCGTAGGTGGATTTTTGTGTATTCCGCATAACCCTGGTGAAACACCTGCAAACGAAGACATGTTCGAGACATGGTATTTTCCGGATGCAGTAAAAACAAGGATTGTGGAGAATACAACGAATACGCGGCTGGAACTTCAGACACTCCTTTGGGCACTTGAATCCCTCACATTAGAAAACGGGAACAAGGCCTCTGAAAAGAGGGGTTTCATAACAATTTATACAGACTGCCTTACCGCAGTTGATTTGCCTGGACGGAGAAAGAGGCTTGAGGACGTTTATTATCTCAGTAAAAGAAAGGGCTCCGTTTTGCGGAATGCGGATATCTACAAAAGCATTTTTGCGCTCTATGATGAGTTTTTGCCAAAGCTCGTCTGGATTAAAGGACATACCCTGAAAAAAGACCGTGTTGGCGTACATAAAATATTTTCGGAAGTAGATAGATTAGTCAGGAACCATTTGAGAACTTACATCGCTCGTACATGCTCATGATTTTTGACAGCATAATGGATGGGCTTTTTCAGACCAGTAGTTAGCAATCTATGGAGACATTCATTTATTCTGTATGTTTATTTGTACAACAAATAAAAGGCAAGTTATTCTTTTGGCATATCTTTTTCCATGGTAGTTTCTAATCCTACTACTTCTTTTGCTAACGCTATATAGTCTTTTGCTCCTGAACTTTCCGGTGCATACAGCGTAATAGGTTTTGCGGAAATTGGACATTCTGCCAAACGTACATTTTCACGAATTATTGTATTAAAAACCTTTTCATGAAAACGCTCTTTCACTTGTTTATACACCTCATTGCTTAGATTTGTCCTGCCATCAAATCTGCACGCAATGATACCGGTGACTTCCAGTTTATGATTCAGCCTTTCCTTTATTACCTGAACGGTATTTACAAGTGTTACTAGCCCATTCAACGCCAGCACTTTTGTTTCAAGAGGAATAAAGACTTCTTTTACAAAAGTAAGTGCATTTATCGTTATCAAGCCTAATGAAGGCGGACAATCCAACAAAATATAATCATAATTATTTGCAATAGGAGAGATTCTTTTGCGTAAGATAAGGTCGCGTTCTTTTTCATTTGCCAAAATTCTTTCCACACCTGCCAATGCAACGTTCGAGGGTGCGAGGGTGAGATTATGAACACAAGTATCTTTCAAAATCTCTTCAAAATAAACCTCTTGCAAAAAGACATTGTACATCGATTTTTCTAAGGAATGTATATCGAGCCCAAACCATGAACTCATGTTGCCCTGAGGGTCCAAATCAACCAATAAAACCTTCTTTCCCATTTCAGAAAGACAGGCACCAAGATTTACCGTTGTCGTTGTTTTAGCAACACCACCCTTTTGATTTGTCAGCGCAATACTACGCATATTGTTATTTATTCAATTGAGAAAAAATGAAAAATATTAAAATAAATGTAATACTTTAGTTTTTTGAAAAATTCCAATAGTAGCGATGTTTGCCGCATAGTGTAGGAGGCGAAGCATTTGCTATAAATTGCCATAAATACGTTCATACCCAAACTGGCAAATGCTTCGCCCCTACTTTTTCAAAAAACTAAAGTGTTACAAATAAATTCGTTTAAACTGTGAAATTCCTAAACATTTAAATAGTTTTATGAGTAATCTTTATCGATTCGTATAAAAATAGCATAATAAATATAACCAAAACAAAAAGGTTTCTCTACTAATTTTATCGAACCTTCCACAATTTTTTATGGGTATTCAAAATTGCATTATATTTATTAGTTAGTCATTGACACTACTTTTTTAGCCTGATATAGTATCTTCATTTAATTGTGCCTGGTTCAGTTTTTTATTTTGCATATTTTGGTTACAGTAGAATATCGCTTTATCATAAATCATAATAATCACTGTTAAAAACAGTCGTTCTATGAAATTACCTTAAAAAATTTTTAGGATTATTTTTATGGACAGGATTCGGGAAGATAGTACGGTAAAGGAAATTGCAGAAAAGTTTCCGGTGACCCGAAAGATATTTGACACCTATGGGATAATGTGTGGAGGTGATTCGCTTCCGGACAAACCTATTTCTTTTTTCGCCAAGATGCACAACGTCAATCCGTCAACACTGATCGAGGACCTGCAAAACCTTATTGACGGCAAAGAAGTAGAAAATGATGCTGTGTCTTTAATCAAACCACAAACAGAGCATATCTATGAATTTTTTATAAAAACATCAATTATCATCGTGCTTTCCACTGGTTGTCTGTATGGAGCTGCAATGTTAGCATACATGGCATATAAGAGATCGTTCCTCTCAGTTCCCTGGGTGTTACTGGAAACACACGGAGATACGCAAGTTTATGGATGGGTGGGATTATTCATAATGGGCCTTTCATTTTTTGCTTTGCCAAAGTTTTGGAATACGATTTTGTATAGTACGCAACTGGCGTACAAATCTTTTTTTTTAATGGTACTAGGGATTTTATTATCTTTTGTTTTCAAAACAATTTCTTATTATTCCGGGGGGCTTTTCTTAAAAATTCCGGTATTTGCGGGATTGTCACTGCAAACGGCTTCTATTGCTATTTTTATGTATGTTTTATGCAGAACATATTTTTCTTCAGAAAAACGTGACTATGAAGTTTATGAAGGTTTCATACTATCGAGTTTTCTATGGTTTCTTTTACAAGCGTTTGTTTTTACTGCCTTACATTTTCACTACTGCATAGTAGGTAACACAGAAATACCAGAATATTTTAAAGATCCTATCAGGCATATTCAAATTGTCGGTTTTTCTTGTTTGGTGATAATTGGTATTTTTACTAAAACGTTACCAATATTTCTCGGCATACAAGTCCCTAACAAAAGAAATAGCGTATATGTGTTGTATCTGCTAAATCTCTCAATAGCGTTAAGGGTCTTCTCCGAATTTTACAAAGCCTATACCCCAAATCTTTACGGATTTTTTACCGCAATATCTTGTATTTCAGGACTTTTAGAAGCCCTCGGCGTTTTTCTATTTATTTATAATTTAAACTTATTCGATAAAAAGAAACTTGTTCAAAATAAGGTTAAACTCCCAACCGGTTTCAGAAAATACATTTGGGCAGCTTTATTCTGGTTATTTGTCTCTGAAAGTGCCTTTTTAACTTTTACCCTATATGAAACATTTGCAGGAGAAAAGGTTTCTCATGCCTTATTTGGAGCATATAGGCACGCAATTTTTGTAGGATTTATCAGTATGATGATTATCGGGTGCGCCTCTAAAATGATTCCGCTAAGCAAAGGAGTAAAACTGTTTAGCCCAAAATTACTGAATTTAACGTTTTTCCTCATCGTATTAGGTTGCGCATTCAGGGTTGTCGCCCAACCTGTTTCATTTCACCTCAATCCTCAATTTTATTTTTTGCTGGGACTCAGTGGTTTTATAGAATATGCCGCTATATTCTTTTTTGGTATTAATGTATTGAAAACACTGAAATCTAACCAGGAGGAAATTGCCGAACAAATAAACTCAGCAACTGCTGCTACGAATGTTTATCAATTGATCAGACAATATCCGCAAACATTAGACATTTTAATAGGATATGGTTTTAAACAGCTAAAAAATCCTGTGTTAAGAAATACCCTGGCAAGAACAATAAGCCTGGGACAAGCCGTCCAAATTGTACCGGTGAATCTTGAGGATTTGTTAAGGGATTTGAATGCTTCAATGAAGTGAGTGTTGTTTCACTCCAATAGTTTATCTTTCTAACAACGCCGGGCTGGCCTTTACCATATATTTTATACCGGAGACCACCGTAATAATCACCGTCAACCATAACAGAACAATGATTATGTTCTTTATACTTCCCACATGTTTTAAATAAGCGGAAAAAAGCAACATTAAACTGATAGTCAACGCCTGAACAAACATTTTCGCTTTCCCCCATAATGTAGCACCGAATTCAATGCCTCTTGCTTCAGAGTAACTTCTTATACTGCTGACAAAGAATTCTCTGGCAACAATCACTAATACCATCCAGGGGGGGATATTTTCATAGCCATGTTTTATCAGTAAAATGAAACCTCCACAAACAATAATTTTGTCCACAAAAGGATCGGCAATACGTCCAAAATCAGTCAAAAGACCTTTCTTCCTTGCAACATAACCGTCTAACCAATCTGTTAATGATGCTGCTAAAAAGGAGAGCAGGGAGAGTGCATAACAATGATAGGACAGGAAAATAAAGAATATAATAGCCAACAAGAGTCTGAATAATGTCAGGCTATTCGGAAGGTTAAATATGGTAGATTTTTGGAAACCCATAATCAATAACTCGCACCTAAATTAAACAAGTAGGGTAGGCGTTGTTCACGCCACCCTACAAATCTTCTGCAGGCATAGACAAACAAAATTTGCCCGTGCCACACAAACCCGCTTAAATAGTAATAAAAATCGCTTGTACAAACAGGTGATAGAAAATAATCAGGCCACCAGATCATAACCGTTTACATCCCTGATAACTACTTCTCTTATCTCACCCACTTTTATTTGTTTGTCATTTATAAATACTTTTCCATCTACTTCAGGTGCATCCCCGGACGTCCGCCCTATTAACATTCCGGAAACAACATCTTTTTCATCAACAATTACAGATGCCTTCTTTCCGATAAGATTTTTGTTATTTTCCCAAACAATTTCACGTTGTGCCAGCATTATTTCCTCTAACCGTTGTTGCTTCACTTTTTTGCCTATTTGTTTTTTAAACTTTGCCGCAGGCGTATTTTCTTCTTTAGAATATGCAAAAACCCCAAGCCTTTCAAATTTGGTTTTTTTAACAAATTCTAAAAGTTCCTGATATTGACCATCAGTTTCTCCGGGAAATCCAACAATTACCGAAGTCCTTAGAACTATGGCACGTATTAATCTTCTTAAATTATTTATCAGGGTCTCAATACTTTTACGGGTAGTGTTTCTGCCCATTTTCCCCAGTATAGTATCATTAATGTGCTGAATAGGCAAATCGATATATTTACAAATGGTATCCTGTTCGTTAATAGTATTAATTAATTCAGGATAAAAATGTCCAGGGTGTGTATATAACAATCGTATCCATTGAATACCTTCAATCGCTGCAATTTTTTCAAGTAATACATGCAACATCTGTTTCCCATATATATCTAAACCATATGAAGTAGTATCCTGCGAGATAATATTAATTTCTTTCACCCCTTCAGAAGCCATTTGCCTTGATTCTTCCATGATATTTTCAATAGATCTGCTCATAAAATTTCCCCGTATTCCCGGAATGGCGCAGTAAGTGCATCTATTGTCACAACCATCAGAAATCCTCAAATACGAATAATGTTTCGGGGTGAGTCTGATTCGATTCCTCCAGTCATCACTTTGATAAATAGTACTGTTATTCCCCCGGCGCATACCTGTTAAATGAGTTATTTTTTCAAAATCTTTTAACCCAACAACATCATCTATCTCCGGAATTTCATTTTTCAATTCAGCAGAATAACGCTGCGCCAGACAACCGGTAACAATCAGTTTTTTGCACTGCGCGTTTTCTTTGAGTTTTGCCATCTTAAAAATCATATCAATTGATTCTTTTTTTGAATCATCGATAAAACCACATGTATTTACAACAAGCACTTCAGCATCTTCCGGATATTGACAGATAGTACTGCCATTCGCTGCTATTCGCCCAAGCATTTCTTCTGCATCCACTAAATTTTTAGTGCATCCCAAATTAATTAATGCTACCGTTTTTGATTTGTTAGTCATCTTTATTTTCTTCTCTGTCCGCAGAAGATGTTTGTAAATCCCATTCATCTAATGTTAAATAAACTTCCCGAGCCTGACTGCCTTTATATTCCCCAACAATCCCTGCCTCCGCCATAAGCTCTATTAGCCTCGCGGCGCGGGAATACCCGATTTCCAATCTCCTTTGTAATAGAGATACAGAACCTCTTTGCGTTTCCAATATGATTCTCACTGCCGCATCAAACAGTGGTTCGTTCTTATCATTATCAGACATATCTTTCCATTTCTTCAATTCCTTGTTATATCTCGGTTCTGCATGCTTTCTAAGATAGTCAACAACATCTTTAACCTCCTCTTCGCTTACATAAGCTCCCTGAACGCGGACTAATTTGGAAGTTCCAGGCGGCGAAAAAAGCATGTCCCCGCTTCCCAATAACTTTTCAGCGCCATTTTGATCCAGTATTGTCCTAGAATCAACCTTTGAAGACACATAGAATGATATCCTTGAGGGCATATTTGATTTTATTAATCCGGTAATTACATCAACAGACGGTCTTTGTGTGGCAAGTATGAGGTGTATCCCGACAGCACGTGATTTTTGAGAAAGACGGATCACCGAAGATTCCACCTCTTTTGATGCAACCATCATTAAATCAGCCAGTTCGTCCACGACAATAACAATGTGTGGAAGGTGTAAAGGGATATCATCTAATTTAACGTCCTCTTCAGCATTTAATCGTTTTTTTATCTCAGATACAGATAATTTGTTATACCCACTGATGTTTTTAACACCTACGCTGGCAAGTAACGCGTATCGTTCTTCCATCTTATTCACCGCCCACTCAAGTACCGCAGCCGCCTTTTTCATATCTGTAACAACAGGGCTTATCAGGTGAGGAATTTCAGCGAACAATGAAAATTCAACCATTTTTGGATCTACCAACAGTAGCTGAACTTCACTTGGGAATCGGGTATACAAAATACTTAATATAATGGAATTCAGGCATATGGACTTCCCTGACCCGGTTGTACCGGCAATTAACAGATGCGGCATGGATGCCAAATCGGAGATAAGAGGTTTTCCGGCCACGTCTTTCCCTATTAAAAGCGGAATGGCCATCTTTTTTTTCGCTTCATCAGCGACTTCCAGCAATTCCCTCAAAGTTACCTTCCTTCTATGTGCATTCGGGACTTCAATACCAATAGAAGACCTTCCTTCCAATGGCGCCACAATCCGTACACTTAGCGCTTTCAATGCAATTGCAAGGTCGTCAGAAAGCGCTATTACCTTTCCAACTTTCGTACCCGGGGCTAATTCTATTTCGTACATTGTAACGACAGGACCTGTTTGTAAATCAACGATTTCAGAGTTTACATTGAATTGTGCAAGTGTGTCTCTTAATACATGCGCCCCCTGTGTAATATGATCTAAATCATCCTTGTGATGTCTTGCCGAAGGTTTTTCCAACAACTCAACTGACGGCAATTTATAACTATTCTCTCCATTGGCCTTAGTTAACGAAGGGGAAATATCAGTCTCGCCGCCTTCTTTGTATTTTCTCTCACCAAGGGATTCATTTATATCTTTCTTTATCTGCAGTTCATACCCTATTTCACATTCTTTTCCCTTCGATATTTCCCCAACATTCAGAAGCTTATTCTCCATTTTCTTTGGTGGCGATATCATTACAGAAGTATTATTTTTCTCTTTTTTCAAAAGGGTTTTCCTTCCCTCTTCCGTTTCCGGTTTTGTTTTCGGGGAACGTATAAATAAAGAAAATGGCGTTCGATTTGCCAAAAGCATTATTGAAATCACCATACCGGATACTAAAATGATGGTAGTGCCGGTAATATTAAAGTATGTACATAGCCTTGAGGTAATTACCAGACCAAATATGCCTCCCAAATTCATGGATAAAAGAGATTGTTTAAAAGTGCATACTGCAAGTGTTAAGAGTGGTGACAAGGTGAAAATTAAAAGAAAGGCTCCCAACAACTTTACACAGAAGTATTTTATCGTCCCACCGAAAAAAAACTGCAAACTAAACCATCCAAGAATAATTACTATTACATATGAAGCCTTGCCTAAGGTTTCCATGGCATATCCGGAAATTTGTGCGCCGGCTATACCACAAATATTAGCTATTGGGATGTTAGGAGGATAGTCTGCGAATGGCGGGTCATTATGAGAATAACTAATAAAACTTAATAAGATGAATAACTTCGAGGCTAAAAAAGAAATCGCAATGACGCGACGTAAGCAAATAGAAAGCATTTTATTACCATGATTATTGTTTTTTTAGTACCTGATAATTTCGGAAATTCTTTTAATTCTAAAAACGTAATAAATCGTTTGTTATTCCTGGCAGGGAGAGGGTACTCTGATTCCTCATTGTATTTCCCTTCAGTTGATATGAAAATTATTGAAAATAATTAATGTCCAGTGTGACCAAAACCCCCTTCTCCACGGTTTGATTCTTCTAACTGGTCTACTTCTATCAATTCTGCCCTCACTACTGGTTGAATTACCATTTGCGCAATCCTTAAACCACGTTTCACAACAAACGGTTCTTTTCCGAAATTACATAATATAATTCCGATTTCACCGCGGTAATCACTATCTATTGTGCCTGGAGTGTTTAAAAGTGTTAGACCATGCTTCAATGCCAAACCGCTTCTTGGTCTTAACTGTGCCTCATATCCAAAGGGCAATTCAATATATAGACCCGTAGGTACGAGTTTAATTTCGCTGTGTTTCAACATTAAATCGCTTTCAACGGCGGCATAAAGATCCATACCACTTGCCGCATCACTCATGTATTGCGGCAATGGCAAGTCATCCGTTCCCTGTTTTCTCTTTAATTTTACCCTGACCGTTTTCACAGCATTTATTTGTTTTTAAGTGTTTCTAATATTACAGAAACTATCACTTCGTTTGAAGCGAGCCTTCCCTTTCCCATCTTCCCTGTACACAAACGACCTTCTTCCGGTTCGATAATTATATAACCATGCTCTTTTAACTTTTTAATATTTTGCTGCACTATTGGGTTTAAATACATGCTATCATTCATTGCCGGAGCGATAATTACAGGGGTTTTCGCGGCCATAACCGTACAGGTTAATGCATCATCAGCAATTCCGGCAGCCACTTTTCCAATAAAATTTGCCGTAGCGGGAGCTACTACAATTAAATCTGCTCTCTCCGCCAGAGATACATGACTAGGATTATAATTTTCATTTTCGACAAATAAATCTGTAATGACATTTTTTTGGGAAATTGAACGAAACGTTACCGGATGCACAAAACGCTGCGCATTAGACGTCATTACCACAAACACGCTGCTGCCTCTTTTGACCAAACCCGATACAATTTCAACCGCCTTATAAGCAGCAATGCTTCCTGTCACCCCAACAACTATACAATTGTGCATAATTACGCTATATTCAGAATGTTACGAATTGCACTTACGGTTGCGTCCAAGTCATCATTCACAACGCAATAGTCATATTTATCTTTGTATTCCAATTCTTTTTCCGCCATTTTAAGGCGATTCACCAGATCTTGTGCTTTATCAGTATTTCTGTTAATCAGGCGTTGGCTCAAGGTTACATTATCCGGCGGCAATAAGAAAATCAAAATGGCGTCAGGAAATTTTTCTTTTATTTGCAAAGCCCCCTGCACATCGATTTCCAAAAGATAAAAAATGTCCTTTTTGGTTGCATCTTGCAGTGGTTTTAGAGGTGTGCCGTAATGGTAGCCGCAATATTCTGCATATTCGGCAAATTCACCATTTTTGATCATTTCCATAAACTTATCTTTAGAAACAAAATGATACGATTCGCCGTCTTTTTCGTTGTTTCTGGGTGAGCGTGTTGTTACCGAAATTGATTCTTCGACATGAGCCTGTTGCTTCAATATTTTGCAAACCGTTGTTTTGCCAGACCCTGAAGGCCCTGAAATAATTACAATTTTCCCCATTAAAATATGCTTATGCCGGCAAACAGGTTAAAATATTTATTGTTTCTCATTATAACAATTCCCTTATTCAATATTAAATGCCTGCTCACGGATTTTCTCAATTTCCATTTTAATATCAATAAGATCTTTCAACAATACGGTATCGTTAGCTTTAGAACACATCGTATTTGTCTCACGAAACATTTCCTGAATAATAAAATCAAGTTTCCTGCCAATAGATTCATTAGAATCTAATGTCTCCTGCAACTGATGTATATGACTTTTAAGTCTGTTTATTTCTTCCGCAATATCGCTTCTCTCTGCAAATATGGCGACTTCACGACATAAATTACTATCTGTAAGTTCAACGTTGGTTTCAGAAAGCAGGAATGCTACCCTACTGCGCAGCCGTTTTGCATATTCCTGAATTATTAATGGTAATCGTTCCTCAAATTTATCCATCATTGACACGATAAAATCTTTTCTCTGTAATATATCTTTTTTTATATGCGTCCCTTCGGTTATACGCATTTCTGATAATTTTTCCAGAGCCTCGTCAATAAGAGTATGACAAATACTCAATAACGATTCAGCGTCATTCGCATCATCCTTGTTTTTTTGTAAAACTCCAGGCAATTGTACTAACGAATTGATTGAAATTTCCTCAGCACATTTGATTTTTCCTTTAAGCTCGCTTATTAAACGATAATACTCCTCTATCTTCTCCGTATTTAATGTAAAATCATTTTCTTGCCGAAACGATTTATAGTTCAGCGATAAAACAACAGAACCCCGAACAATTTTTTTCCTTATAGCCCGATCAAACTCACTTTCAAAAGACTGAAATTGTTCCGGCAAACGTGTATTTATTTTTAAGAATTTATTGTTCTCGGAGCGGATTTCCACACGCATCGAACCCCTATCATCATTGTATTCAGCAATTCCAAATCCAGTCATACTCTTAAGCATAATAAGGCTCCATTTATATACTAACGGACACTCAGACTATCTTTTATTTGCATTTTCGTTTCATCACCATCTTAAATAATTGCTTATTTAACATTGCTTTGCTTTACGGTAAAACCATCCATTTATTAACAAAGAGACTTTTCGGTACATCCTTAGCCCGGCATTATCAACATTATTCTCGTCTTCATACGTGCATTAACTAATGATCATGATCACAATCTTCACCGTGTTCATGTTCCTGTTGTTCCTGATGTTCCTGATGTTCATGTGTCATCATTGTTCCTAAATCTCCGGTAGGCGAAGAAAGTTTAAACAAGAAAATTGTTGCAACAATAAAGGCGGCGCCAATCAGATAGGTAACTTGCGTAAGAAACGAGCTTGTTCTTGTGCCAAAAGCCGACTGATCGCCCAAACCTCCAATAGCAGCCAACCCCCCTCCTTTTCCGGACTGCAATAATATTGCACCTATTAAAAATACGCATAAAATTGGCAATGTTATTTTCAATGCAACAATCCAATTTAAAAAAAAGAATGCATTCAGAATGCCAAAGATAACAACAATAGCAAGCCCCCATTTAAACGCCTTTTCCGCCTTAATCATCTGACTCTCCTACCTATTCATATAAAAATCACACTATCAAACTAAAAATCAACACCCTGTACAACTTCAATAATTGTCAAAAAAGATTCTAATTCAAGGCTGGCGCCGCCAACCAAAAGACCGTCAATTTCCGGCTGATGTATCAATGCTCCCGTATTATCTGCTTTTACACTCCCTCCATAGATAATACTCAACTTCTTTGCAATATCTTTACCATAGTATTCAGATAAAATAGTCCTGATAAAGGAATGAACTTCGTTTGCCTGTTCAGGAGAAGCCGTTCTGCCTGTGCCAATAGCCCAAACCGGCTCATACGCAATGATAATGCATTTTATTACTTCAATGCCAACACCACGCAATCCATTTTTAAGCTGCCGAAGAACGACATCTTTTGTATTCCCGGCCTCTCGTTCTTCCAACGTCTCGCCAACACAAAGTATTGGAACCAATTCAAAGGATATGGCTTTTTTGATTTTATCATTTATGAAAAAATCGTCTTCTCCAAAAATATGTCTTCTCTCTGAATGGCCAACAAGTACATGAGAACACCCGACTTCCTTTAACATTGGAGCGGCAATTTCACCTGTAAATGCACCATTGGCTTCACTGTGCATATTTTGAGCTGAAACGCAAATCGTACTACCCTCCAAAACGGCACAAATATCTTTGAGGAAAACATAAGGCGGACAAATACCGCATACAATCCCGGTTTTCCCCTCTATCGCCGCTTTTAAAGACCTGGCATATTGAACCCCCTCTTTTAGGGATTTATTCATTTTCCAATTGCCCAGAATAATCGGTCTTTTTTTTTGGTTGTCCGAATTCAATACCCCTTAATCTCCCTTTGGAAAAGAGCCGAGAATCTTTACATCAAAACATTTTTTTGATATCTCTTCAAGTGCTTTTTGAACATTCTGGTCTGATACATGTCCATCAAAATCCAAATAAAAGCAATATTCCCATGCCTTTTTCCGCGTAGGCAGGGATTCTATATTCGTGAGATTGATGTTGTACGATTTAAATGGCCCTAAAATTTCTACCAATGCCCCGGAACGATTTTTAACGTAGCACATTATCGCTGTTTTGTCCTTTCCGCTGGGGCCGCTATACTCTTTGCCGAGGATAAAAAACCTTGTCGTATTACTAGGGTCGTCTTCAATATTTTCAAAAAGAATTTTTAGTCCATATTTGTGAGAAATCTCAGAATTGCCAATCACGGCAAAACACCTGCCTTCATCCGACTTTTGAGCATCTGCGACTATTCTTGCAGCCTCAGCGCTACTACTTACCTCAACAAGTTCAATGCAAGGAAGGTTCACCGCCAGCCAATTTTTACACTGTGTTAATATTTGTGGTTTCGAAAATACCTTTTTAATTTCTTCTTTTTTGCAATTTGCCATCAAATAATGATGGATTGGCAAAATTATTTCAGAACACACCTTTACGTCATGTTTTACAAACATGTTCAATGTTTCACGAATGCCACCCTCAATGGTATTTTCAACGGGAACAATGCCATAATCACATCTATTGACGGCTACATCCCTGAAAACACACTCTATTCCTCTTGCCGGTATGTACTCTACAGATGAACCAAATTTCTGTTTTGCGGCAAAATAACTAAACGTTCCTTCAGGACCGAGATAAGAAACCTTAATAGCCTTCTCTAACACCAAAGAACCTGCCATTAATTCACGGTATATAGCTTTTAAACATTCATTAGATAACGGCCCCTTATTTTTTGATGTAATTCGTAAGTAAACTTCCTGCTCTCTATTAGGAACGTAAACCTGTGAACGATTTTGTTGTTTAATTTCCCCAATCTTTAAAACAAATTTTGCCCTTTCGTTGAGTAAATCTACAATCTTATCATCAATTATGTCAATTTCGTTCCTTAAATCATCGATACTCATGTCTATTTTAACCCGTCAGCAAATAGTAATTATTTAAGGTTAGTCGTTGATAACAAAGCATTTATAGGTAAAATTTCAACTAAATTTATCACAATTCCTCAAGAGAGTCAATAAAATTAAGTCATTTAAAGTTTTTTTAATTGACTGTGGACGAAACATTGTTAAAATCAGTAAAATAAAATTTATTTTTGCTCTAATATTTTGCATTTAGGCATGTTATGATGTAAAACGATAACGATGCCATCGTTCTTTGAAATACTATTTTTATGATTGATTTATTATTTTCCTACATGAGCTTCAATATCATTATCTTACGTTTTTAACTATTTGTATTATATGAATTTATATTAACCTGTTCAGAAAGGATTGTATACTTATGGCAGTAGGAAAAATAGGCAACTCTCCGCAAAGGATTGGGGT
>MHYI01000301.1:16032-21004 GCA_001828295.1 Planctomycetes bacterium RBG_16_41_13
TCCGCAAAGGCGTTACATCAATCTAAGATTGATTATAGTAAACTTTTATTAGAGATAGTAGGTGGTAGAAATTTAGTACGGGCAATAGCTTATATCGTACAAAAGCCGGATGTGGACCAATCAAGCTTTACAGAAGCTCTGTGCCGGCTAGGATATGAAATCAAAACGAAGGATCTGCGACTAAGGCCTGACGGCACCGCAAAAGGTGATTGGGACATGGGTATTGCAATTGATACAATTTCAATTGCATCCAAACTGGACACAGTTGTATTGGTTACTGGTGATGGGGATTTTGTACCACTGGTAGAGCTATTGAAATACCATGGTTGTAGGGTTGAAACTGTTTCTTTTCGACGTAGTACCGCCATAGAACTCATCAATGTTTCTACAAAATATACCGCTATAGAAGAATCTATGTTATTTAAGGAAAAAAAGTTTCAGAAAAATGATACTACAAACTAACTCGCACACAAACCCGGAAAAATTTATTGAGTGCCAGAACGTTATTGGCTACTCTTTTAAAAAAATGTTGTTACTTGAAAAGGCATTGACGCATACATCATGCCGGGTTGAAAATAATTTTTCAAACGAGCGGTTAGAATTCCTTGGCGATGCAGTATTAGGAATGATTATTTCCGACTACCTTTACAAAATGATGCCGCATTATAGCGAAGGAGAGTTGACAAATGTAAAATCTGTTGTTGTAAGCCAATCAACACTAGCAAAAGTTGGCATGGAGGCCGGCTTAAAAGAATTTCTTTTAGTGGGAAGAGGATTAAACGACAGGGACCTCTTTCCGAAATCTCTGCTCGCAAATGTTTTTGAAGCTTTAATTGCAGCAATTTATCTTGATGGAGGCATAGAAGCCGCCAGTGAATTTACCTTAAGATATTTAAAAAAGGAAATAGAACTCGTTTGTAAAAACCAGCACAAAAAAAATTACAAATCGATATTGCAACAATACAGCCAAAAAGAATACGGTATTACCCCAAATTACCGGTTATTGCAACAAATAGGACCAGACCATGGCAAATCCTTCGAAATAGTGGTATCAATTAAGGGGAGTGAATATGGCCGGGGATGGGGAAAAAGCAAAAAAGAAGCGGAACAATCTGCCGCGAAAGAAGCTTTGAAAATATTAACACCCGATTCAAATTCAACCTTCTGCGTGTAACTAAATAATTCTCTTTGTTTTAAACAATTAACGGAGGTAATTTATGGTAAGGCAACTGAATAAAAAGAAAATAGTAGGTATCTGTCCGGTAGGTATAAAAAAAGCAGTATGTCCCAGTATTAAGAAGACCAGACAAATGCACACACAGTTAATGATTGCGCAAAGACAAAAGAATCCCGATTCACCGCAAATTGAAAGCCTTAGAAATGCTTTAAGAAAAAGAAAGAGCCTTGGCATTGCGGTCGAATGTGGTACTTGCATATATAATAAGCAATAATTTATTAGAAAATATTTTTTATCCGCAGATTCCGCAGATTAGCACTGAAAAAAAACTATTTTAATCTTCTCATGATCTGTGGAAATCTGTGTAATCTGTGGATTATTTATTTTCATCCCCCTTTGTGACCTTTAGGTCATGGATGTTTCATTAGAAATGCAAATATTACACATTATTTAAAATACCTTGTTCTGTATAAGGGTATTCGAGAAGTTCTGACATTTCTCTCGTGAGTGATTCAATTTCTTCTTCATTCATATTTGGATTAAAAACACAATATTCTTTATCTTCTTTGGGATATTGAACAATAATACATTCCTTGTCTTCTTGTTTTTGCAGGTTTTTGAATTTAAATACCTTCTTTCGGATTAAATACAGCGCTAAAACATATCGTAAATTTTTTTTGTGTGCATTTTCGCTATCTTCTAATCTGCAAAATATATCCAGAACCAGACCAATATTGACAAACTTTTGAATTGGTTTGCCCTGCCTCGGTATCCTCGTTTTCCAGAATGAAAAAAGATTTTCAAGCGCATCTCTTTTCCAACAGGTAGCACAAAAATCTTTTCGTGTAAAATTTTCATTTTCATCAAAAAGGGCTGAATAATAGTCCTCTTCTTCTTCGAATTTTTTCTCACAAACACTGCATTTGGTATTTCCTTTATTTATTCTCCATTCCATAGCACAATTTAAAGAGCTTGTTTTCCCCCCACAATTTTTTCTGTACGATTTTATAAATTTCATTAAAATAGATTTTGGCAGTCTTCTCTGCCTGATGCATCTCATTTTGTACCTTTTGAATCATTCCCCGGTTGTTCATATGCAAAAGATTAATATCAACATTGATCTTCCCGCATTGAAACCCTGCATCAGCAAGTATTGCAGCTACACCTACTTCTGACATGAGATTTGGATTGGTGATTTCCGCCAATTCTCTGGTCAACTTTAATACATAAAGACACGACATTGCGGTTTTTAAGGGTACCATCATCGCAAACATCGTTGCCCTTATCATGGATTCAAGTCTAAATTTTTTTTCATCACTTGTAATCTGTGGCATCCGGAATGTCTTGTCAACTTCATTATAAACATCAACATCTTCCTGTATTAATGCTGTTAACACTTCTCTGCTCTTTTCACATTCTTTCAGCAATTCCTTTAACCGTCCGGTATTTTGTTCAGATCCTTGTTTTCCCACAGTAAAATGAATCGACATTGAAGCCATTGCTGACGCCAATGCCCCAATCAATGCCGACACACTCCCACCGCCAGGCGCTGGAATGCCAGCAGCCGAATCATTCAAATACTTTTCAATGGACTCATTTAAATACATAATGGCCTGTTATCTTTGTATGATAATCCCGGTATCCGTTGTAACAAAATCAAACACTTCTTCAACATCACTATTTTTCATTCTAATACACCCGTCTGAAGATGCGGTACCAATTGTTTCAGGCATCGTTGTGCCATGAATCCCGAATCCGACAAGATTTTCTTTTTCTTTAAAACCTATCCACCGCGTCCCCAATATGTTTTTCTCGTCCCCGTAAGAATAAACACCGCCATAGGGCGAATACCATGTTGGGTTCTTCATTTTGTTCTTGACCTCAAACGTTCCTTCCGGCGTTTTATCATTTTTACCGGTACCGATACGGTATTGTTTCACATAACGATCATTCAGCAGCACCGTCAGGGTAAATTCACTCTTACTAATCAATATCTTTGTTTTACCTTTTAGAATTTTGAGTTTCTCTCCAATATTCAGTCGTGAATCCGGTTTTTTATTTATTCTCATAATAAGTTCATAATTGGTATTAAATTGCTTTGCAATCCTCGAAAGCGTTTCTCCCGCCTGCACGGTGTACAATACCGCATCTTCCGAAGGTTTAGCTGAAAATATCAATTCGCTGTTCAATTTATCTAATAATGCTTTAATTTCATGCTGTTTTTCAGGGATTTTTTTATTTAAAAAAAATTCTGAAAGATGATTTCTCAGTTCATAATTTTTTCCTTCTTTTAAATATTCATCAATCATACCAATGTTAAACGCAGTCTTCTTTTCACTGAGCGGCATCTTATTGTTTTTAACATTTTTTTTAATATTCTTTAAATCATCTGTACTTATAATAATATCTTTTTTATACAATATGATATCTTCTTTTCCTGCCAATAAAATGGGTGTTTCGTAATCATTTGCGGCAGAGACGCAGGTATTGTTACTAAATAAAAATAGCCCACTGTTTACAGGAGCGAAAATAAGCAGAAATAATACTATTTTATTTATCGCAATATTTTTCACACGATGAAAGATTACTAACCCCCCTCCCACATAAATAGAAACCAAATGATTGAAACACTTTTGATACATAAAATAAACCGTTATCTCAACTTTTTGATGCTAATAGATACTCTGTCATTAAATCTGTCGCCGCCAGGGCTTTTAACAAAAGAATTATTGTTGCCGTGTCCGACAGTTATTAGCCTTTTGTGAGAAATGTTCCCTTTCTCGTGCAAATAATCAGCAACGGCTCTCGCTCTATCAACCGATAGTTTCCAGCTTGTTTCATACTCCTTAGACGGTTTAAAGGCAACTCTCGTATGCCCCTCTACCATTAACAAAACAGGTCTGTCTGCAGTCAAATCAACCAGGTTATTTAAAGAATGCATGCCTTCCAGCGACAATGTTGCTCCATGCTCTTTAAAATAGACCACCGCCGCGGCAGGTATATGATCTGCTTCATTTTCCATTGTGTCTATTTCCTTATCACCTGTTTGCGCCGGAATATCATCCATATCATCATCGTAAAAGGTATATTTCATATCATGGATATTTTTGCTCTCTTCAATACTATTGTTCCCCGGCAACAATCCCCCCATACCCAATGTTATAACATTTCTTTGAAACGATTTTTGAAATGCTTCAATCATTTTCTTGTTTTTCTCTTCAGTAAAAGTATTAATAATGATAAAAAAAGCCAGAAGCAACGTTGCCAATGCTGCATACGATAACAAAAACATGTCCGGCGGCTTTGCCGGAAAGAAACCCTTCTTTTTCTTTTTGCGAGAAGACATCTAAATGTATTTTTCCATAAAATTCACAACAATATTAGCTCGCTTTTTTTAATACCACAATGGCAATTTTGTCAGTATCTCTTATTTCATCAATCCGTCTGCCGGAGATTGCAACCCTTGCCGGAGCAATCGTTTCAAACGATAATAAATAATCAGCGATACGCCCTGCCCTATCAATTATCATTTTTTTTTGTGCTAAAATTTTCTGCCATTCGACACCCCCCACACTCGTATCCACAATAATCTTTCCGCGCGTCATTCCCAGAACATAGCTCAGTTTTTTAAAGATATTATTTGCTTCCCATGTTAAAATTGATTCACCTTTTTCAAAACAAACATCTACTGGTATTTTTACAATATATCCTACCTTTATCTCTTCAATGTCAATATAATTACTTAATTCAGATTTCGTAACAAAATCGCTTAAATATTGGTACCATTCTTTATCT
>MHYI01000302.1:0-4288 GCA_001828295.1 Planctomycetes bacterium RBG_16_41_13
CATCTTTCTACAATCCTTTTTTTATCTCTATCTCTTTGATACTCATCAAAGGTTAAATCCTGGAATCTGCCAAATTCCTCCATCTGGGTTTTTAGAAAATCAATCCTCGCCAGGAGTCTTGGTTTATCTTCATCACTCAGGGATCTTGCCCTTTGCTTAATCCTCCAAAAATCTTCTAAAAATCGTAAAAAATCTTCTGCCTCTAATGTATTTCTTAAATAAACTTCCCAGTATATTCTTTTATCCTTAATTGCCAGGGGAATTCCTGTTCTCATCACATTAGAGACTAAAGTGGCAGGCGCATAATTTAAACAAACCATGTCCACCTCTTTTTTGAGCATCTCTGTAATATCTGACCAGATTTCATCTTCCCTTTTAATGTCCTTATCCCCTTCTTTAAGATATATCGCTACATCAAAATCAGATTCAGCCATTTCCCGCCCTCTTGCATAAGAACCAAAGACGAATGCCATTGAAACATCATCCTGTCTTTTAAAATATTCTTTTAGTTGCTGAATTTCCGGTTGTTTAGAAAAAGGTTGTTGATTCATTTTGAAGAGTACCTTCAGTATTTTTTACCATGTTTTAATTTTTAATGCACGGTGCAAACCAGACACGGATCATACGACCGTATAATATGGTCTATTTCAACAGGGTTGTCTTCGTCTTTAATTGAGGTATTTATTAATGCCTGCTCAAGGGCGCCGGGCGTCTCATTTTCATCACGGGGAGAGGCATTCCACCCGGTAGGGGTTATTACCTGGTAGTTGGATATCTTTCCGCCTTCAACACTAATCCAGTGTCCCAGTATGCCGCGGGCGGCTTCAGTTATTCCGATCCCTGAAGCCTTTTCCTTAAGCGTATTTCTGACAAAATAACCTTCGTTTGTTTCCAGTTGCCCTATCCAGCCGTTCATTTTCCGCAAAAGTTTCACGGCCTCGTGCAGCCTGGCAAAAACCCTGGTAAATACGGTTGACCCGTACCGGGAAAAGAAATCGGCGATAAGCGGGTCTCCGGTGATCAACTGCCGTCCGATTGCCCCCACTTCTACAACTTCACCGTTGTAACGGGGCGCCTTTGCCCAACTGTATGCGTTAGGTTTGTCCCACTTAGGCAGAGATGTGTCAAATGCCGGATTTGAAGAAGGCTTCGGCGCTTCGAAGAACGAATAATGTACGGATTCAGTAATCTTTTCCATTGAAAGGCCCGAAACGTTCCCGTTAAGATATCCTGACGGTATATATAATGTTCCATCCGCTTCCGGATAACAACCGCCGCATATAAACCTTCCCGGTCCTTTTCCCATTGTTAAAAGTCCTGCTTCAGCGGCAAACCGATAAAACAATCCCAAATCGGACGGCGGATTGTCTTCGCCTGAAAATGCCGAATGAAAATCCGATACAGACCTTATTTTAAGGTAATCTTCAGCAGGCATGCCGAGCAGCACTGATTCCACCACCGTTGAAAAATGTTTTAAAACGCTGTGGATACGGAATATATCGGAAGAACCGAGCGATTTGGTGATTCCGCCCGGCTGAATTGCAAGTGTATGCGGCCATTTGCCTCCGATCAGTCCAAGTATTTCCAAAAATCTTTTTCGTTCCGTTATCACTATTTTTGCTGATTCGCCCTTTAACTGCGCAAGTCTCTTTTCCACTAACGGATAATATTTCAGATGCGCGTGCCTATGGTTTAAGAGGTCGGGCGCAAAGTAGACATAAAACTGCGTGATATGGCTCATGGCGTTTTCGGTTGCATGGCTTATATTCTTTGCAAGCTGTCCGTTTTTTGAAGGAACGAATGCGTCTGAAATAGCCGCAAGCGCATTGGAAGACGCTACTGAGTGCGACAGGGAACAAATACCGCATATCCTGGGCGTATAGACGATGGCATCCTCCGGGAAATGCCCTTTTAGTATCTGCTCAAACCCGCGGAACATAGTCCCCGACGCCCTGGCATCCGTTACCCTGCCCCCCTCTGTTTCCACCTTGATTTTTAAATCGCCTTCCACCCGGTTAAAAGGAGATATGGAGATTATCTTGCTCATTTCCCCTCTCCTTTTTCACGGTGTTTGATATGTGCGGAAACAGCGTTTACCTTTAAGCGTTCAGGGGTGGCCATCTTGGCAAGCCCGACCATGCCAATATACCAGGCCTTCGGCACATCCTTCGGCAATGCCTTTGGTATGCCTGCTATCGAGTCGGTTTTGAAATAGTTCGTATCCGGCAGCGGAAAATTCTGAGAGGTGCATGATATGCACGGATAACCGGCCCTCGTGCAGGAACCCGTCCTGCCAAGCCACAGGCGGATATTGCAGTCGGATTCGCACTGAGTTCCGCGACAGCCCAGATGCTCAAACAGGCAGCCCATTTGTCCGAATTCTTCGGCGGACGCCTTAAACTCATAGAACTCGTTTCTTGGGCAGGCATGGTGGGCGAGATTGTTGAAAAAGTGGGCGGGACGGTTTGCATAGTCAAGATGCCCGGGACGCAGTTTCTTCCCCGCAATGAGATAAAGTGATTCCAAAATCCAGTCGGGATGGGTGGGGCATCCCGGTATATTTATCACAGGGAAACCCGCCCTGGACCGGTAGTCTGCCCCAAGTATGCCGCCTGTTTTGTCCTGCATAAACTGTAAGCCGTTTGCCCCTGTAGGGTTTGGACGCGCCGAGGGCAGACCTCCGGAAGTTGCACAGGTGCCTACGGCGATCGTGTATTCAGCGACAGCGGCCAGGTCCCTGACCCATTCAAGGAACGGCCTGTCAAGAAATTCAAAGATACGTCCGGTGCCATCAGGCCCTGTCGGAACTGCGCCTTCTACGATAAAGAAATCCAGGGGGCGTTTTCCGCTTGCAAAATCGGCGCATATCTGTTTGACGTCGTCTCCTCTTTCCAGTGAAAGAGACGGGTGCCACGCGACATTTATCTCAAGCATTTCAAGGGCTGTTAGCAAATCCGGTTCTTCGGCATTCAGCAGAGAGATTGTATCGCCGCCGCATCCGAGGCCGTGAAGACAAAGAAGGTTTTTCACTATTCATCCTCTCTATTAAATTGGGTTGGGGTTTAAAAGGCAAAATCAAACGACTTTTTAACAACTCCTAAGCCGGCATAGCCGGAATCAAACAAGCATGAGATAAAAAATAAGAAGCACGAAATACGAAACAAATTCTAAAATACCATTGGCGGGTTCAGGTTTGTAACCTGAACCCATGGATTTATTGTGGAATTGGGGTTTGGCTGCGATTAACGGCGGAATCGGTCATATAAAACTTAAGATTCAGGTTACAAACCTGAACCCGCCTTACGCTTCACCCATCCTTTTTCAAAAAGATAAAATGTTACCAAATATCTAAGCCCACTAAATTCATGTAGTGCGACGAGGTTCGTCGCACCAAAAAAAAGTTGTGCGATAAGGAATAGGGTCTACTCAAAACAATGCGACGAACCTCGTCGCACTACAAATGACTATTTCCAGTTTAAAAATACTAAAGTGTTACAATTGTTATGAATTATAAGGATTTATACATCATACTCAAACCCTTAGTTACATAGAGGACATGGACGAAACGGACGAGGACGAGTGCGTCTGTGCGTCGCTCAATACCTTGCCGTCTTTCAGCATTATTATTCTGCGTGTGTGCCTTGCGATATCTTCTTCATGTGTTACGAGCACAATGGTAAGATTCATTTCACGGTTCAGTTTGCAAAGGACATTCATTACCTCTTTGCTGGTAGCGCTATCCAGATTACCGGTAGGCTCATCCGCGAGAAGCAGGGAAGGGTTGTTGATAATTGCCCTTGCAATTGCTACACGTTGCTGCTGGCCGCCGGAAAGCTGGCTGGGATAATTTTTATGGAGTCCTTCAAGACCCAGTATCCGGATTGTTTCATAGATTTTATGTTCGGTGCTTTTCGTTATTTTTTTCGCGTAAATAAGCGGGAGTTCTATGTTTTCCAATACGGTTGTTCTTCCCAGAAGGTTGAAATTCTGAAATACAAAACCGAGTTTTTTGTTCCGAATCTCAGCCAGTTCATTCTTTGAAAAACGGGAAACATCTACCCCCTCAAAACAGTATCTCCCTTTCGTAGGGAGGTCCAAGCATCCGAGTATATTCATTAATGTGGATTTTCCTGAACCTGAAGCCCCCATAATGGCAACAAACTCTCCCTTTTTAATGGAGAGAGAAACGTTGTTTAAGGCAGTAAAGGCAATTTCCCCCATTTCGTATATTTTATAAATGGAATCTAATTGTATTATTTCCTGCATATATCTTAAGCTGGCATAGCCA
>MHYI01000302.1:4703-5728 GCA_001828295.1 Planctomycetes bacterium RBG_16_41_13
TAACACGTTTTTTGCATCTGCCACTAAAATGGAAGTATTTGCCGTCATTCCCGGCTTGAGTTTCAGGGAAGAGTTGTCTATGCTGACAATGGTATCGTAGGTCACTACGTTTTGAAAAATAACAGGCGACATACGAATTTCAGTTACCTTGCCATCAAAAACGTCTTCAGGAAAGGCGTCAACATTAAATTTTGCAAGTTGCCCCACTTCAACCATACCGATATCCGCCTCATCAACGCTTGTATTCACCTGCATGCTGACGAGGTCCTTGGCAATGGTAAATAATGTGGGTGTTTGAAAGCTGGAGGCCACCGTCTGGCCAACGTCCACTTCCCTTGAAATCACTATGCCGTCAAGAGGAGAAATAATTACCGTGTACCCCATGTCGGTTTTTGCTATTGCAAGAGACGCCTCCGCCTGCATTATTTCAGCTTTCGCAAGTTCAACGTCCGCAATGCTTGTCTCGTAAGCGGTTCGGGACTCATCAAATTCATCAATGGAAATGACCTGTTTTGAGAATAATTTTTTCGCGCGATGATATTTTCTCTTGCTGTTTCTTAAGACGGCATTCGATCTTTTTAGTTTTGCAAGCGCTGTTGCAAGGGCTGCTTCCGCCTTCCTGACCTGATGTTCGAAGGGCGTCGGGTCTATCTGCGCCACGGTCTGACCCGTTTTCACCTGAGAATTAAAATCTGCGTACAGCTTCGAAATAAGGCCTGAGACCTGGCTGCCGATGATCACTGTTCTTACAGGATTTATTGTGCCCGTGGCAACCACATATTTTTGAATATCGCCCTTAACAATTTTAGCCGTCTCAAACCGGACGGTTTCTTCTTTTTTCAGCAGGTAAATTACGGTTACAATGATTACCAATACGCATGGAATGCCAATATAAATGTACTTTTTCATATCTGCTAGAAGATAATAAATATTGATACGTATGGCAATTATAATTTTATCCTGCGTTATCGAAGGGAATGGATTTGGCAGTCCGATGTCGGAGATCCGCGAGAACAGTCCTCAAT
>MHYI01000302.1:5741-6987 GCA_001828295.1 Planctomycetes bacterium RBG_16_41_13
TCTGCAATCTGCAATTTGCAATTTGCCGACTGCCGACTGTAGACTGTAGACTGTAAACAAGTACTATAATAAATAATCTAACCGGTCCTTAAACATTTCCATGACCATATTCTTTATTTTTTGATGCTCTTCCGCAGAAAGAGAAGGGTCGCGGCAAACAATTTCAAACGCATCTTTCCGGGCTTGTTGTAATATTGGTAAATCATGAAAGATATTGCTTATCTTTAATTCCGGCAAACCGTGCTGCCGCGTGCCAAAAAACTCTCCGGGGCCTCTCAGCCTGAAATCCATTTCCGCTATTTTAAACCCGTCACACGTATTTACCATTGTTCTGAGCCGGTCACGCGACAGATCTGTTTTTGGCGTACCAAAAAGCAGGCAGTATGATTGTTTCCCGCCTCTTCCTATTCTTCCGCGCAATTGGTGCAATTGCGCCAGGCCGAACCGTTCCGCATGTTCAATAACCATTACGGTGGCATTGGGGATATCAATACCTACTTCAATAATTATCGTGGAAACCAGAATATCATACCGCTTTTCCTTGAAATCGGCCATTGCCTGCTCTTTCTCTGAAGATTTCATCTTGCCGTGAAGCAGTCCTACTTTGTATTCGGGAAATATTTCGTTCCGCAGCCTCTCTGCCTCTGTGATGGCTGATTTTAAATCCAGTTTTTCCGATTGATCCACAAGCGGATAGACGACAAATACCTGCTTTCCTTTTGATATTTCACCCCGGATGAAATCGTAAGCGGCTTTTTCTTTATTCTCTGAAACCCAAAATGTCTTTACCGGCATACGTCCCGGAGGCATTTCGTCCAGGATTGAAATATCCATATCGCCAAACAGGGTTAGCGACAACGTGCGGGGGATGGGCGTCGCCGTCATAATAAGCACGTCAGGGCTTGCGCCCTTTTCCCTTAATTTAAGGCGCTGCAGAACGCCAAATTTGTGCTGCTCATCGATCACCGCCAGCCCCAGTTTTTTAAACGAGACGGCTTCTTCTATGATTGCATGCGTCCCGACAATTAAATCTATCCCCCCATCGCCTACCTGGGCAATAACATTTTTTTTATGTGCTGCATTGCCGCTGCCGGTTAATAAACAGACCCTGACCTGCGACCCGGATAAGAATTTTTGCAGCGTGCGAAAATGCTGTTGTGCCAGTAGTTCCGTGGGCGCCATAAAGGCCACCTGATATCCGTTTGCTATCGCAATTAAGGCTGCATATAAAGCAACCACCGTTTTA
>MHYI01000303.1 GCA_001828295.1 Planctomycetes bacterium RBG_16_41_13
ATCTATCCGGAAGAAACGATAAATATCCGGGGTGTTGATTTTCTTGTCTTAGGCGAAGGGGAAGTTACCTTTAAAGAACTGGTAGAAAATATTGATAATTTGGCGCGATTAAGAAGTATTCCGGGATTGGTTTTTAAAGAAAATGGCAGGGTCGTCAACACAGGCGCCCGGCCGCTCAACGAGAACCTGGACAGCTTGCCATTTCCTGCCCGCCATTTGACGCCGGTTCAGAAATACAGTTCACTCATGGCAAGGAGAAGCCCTATCACTACCATGTTTACAAGCCGCGGTTGCCCGTACCGATGCACTTTTTGTGACAGGCCACATCTTGGTAAAAGTTTTCGTGCACGGTCGGCAATGAACGTGGTGGACGAAATGGAGGAGTGCGTAAAACTAGGCATAAACGAATTCCTTATTTACGATGACACCTTCACGATAGACAGACAGCGGGTAATTGACGTTTGCAATGAAATCAAAAGAAGAAAACTCAACATCGGATGGGATATCCGTGCACGGGTAAATAATATAGATAAGGATTTGTTAAAAATACTCAAGGAAGCAAACTGCGAACGTATTCATTACGGCGTGGAATCGGGTAATCCTGAAATCCTGAAGATATTAAATAAGGGCATCACAATTGAACGGGTACGGACCACCTTTCAACAAACAAAAGAGGCCGGCATATCCGTACTGGCGTATTTTATGATCGGATGCCCAAAAGAGACACGAAAAGAAATCATGGAAACGATTGCATTCGCAAAGGAGTTAAAGCCGGATTTCGTGCATATCACGATATTCACGCCGTTTCCTGCCACAGAAATATACAAAATGGGCATAAATGACGGCATTATAAAGGAAGATTTTTGGCGAGAATTTGCTAAAAACCCAGTACCTGGATTCCAGCCAAAGTGCTGGGAAGAGAATTTTACCCGTGAAGAACTTCAGGAATTAATCGTCTATGCCTACAAGAGTTTTTATACCAGACCGAGTTATATTTTAAAGAGATTGACCCATATCCGGTCAATCGGTGAATTTAAACGGATGGCGCGGGCAGGCCTGAAGGTCTTTGGAATGAAGTCATGAAAGGGGTTTTTAGATTAAGACATACCGCTGAAAACCATAAAACTTTTTTTGGAGATTTATTAATATGGTGACTATAAACGTTAAAAGTACCTCTGGGGATGTGGATACTGTAAAAGAACTGATCCTTGAAGGACTTAGAGAAGAAAAGAAAAGAATAGAGTTTGCTCTGGAAAGAACTACTTCTATTGTCAAAGCATACGAAGAAAAATATGGAATTTCAACTTCTGTCTTTATTGAAAAATTTAAGAAAGGGGAAATAGAAGAAAATGATGACACTTTTGATTGGTGGGCTGAAATGAAAATAGCAGACGAACTTCGTGAAAAGATAAATACTCTTGCAAACATCGAGATATGTCGCTAATTACGGAATATGTGGATGAAGTAAAAAGATTAATAGATACTATTCCGTTCAAGTTGTCAACAAAGGTTCATATAGACAACCGCGGAGAAGTTGCTTTGTATTTAAGAGGGGAAATTATTTTTTCTGATCGAAACGAATTACATTTTAAAGAATATTTTATTGCTATCCCTGTCTTAAAAAAACTAGCATATTCTTACCATTATCAGGATAGAAACAAAAAGATAATATTTAGATTCGACAATGCCGAGCATCATTTGGAAGTTGAGACTTATCCATATCATAAACATATAAAAGGTTTAATTGTTCCATCAAATGAAATATCATTAAAAGAAGTTATTAAAAACATCATCGAGATGCAGTCATGAAAGGAGTTTTGGATAGGAAATATGCCATTGCACGCCAAACAAAGCGGTCACACATTTACCGATTAAAACGCAGAACTTGTGAGGTATTAAAAGGCATAAAAATATTCCATCCGGAAAAGCCAGGGTCGATCCTGGATATTGGGACTGCCGATGGTCTCATGCTGCGCAATGTAAAAGATACATTTCCTAAGACAACCTGTGTAGGCATTGAATACGCCAGGGATTTGATGGTTTGCTGTGAGAGCAAAACGATTCATGTAATCCAGGGAGACGCCATGACATTACCTATCAAAGACAACTCGTTTGATGTTGTTATTGCCACGGCAATTATTGAGCACGTCTCAGAGCCGATTCAACTAATCCGCGAAGCCTTTCGGGTGCTGCGGAAAAATGGCATTTTTGTCGTAACGACTCCACATCCGTTCTGGGAATGGGTTGCAACACATATAGGTCATTTAAAAGAAGAGGAACATCACGAACTCATTACCCTCCGCAAGTTAAAATCATTGTTCAATGCCGTAGGTTTTGAAATTGCAAATGCACAAAAATTTATGATATCGCCTGTTGGGATGCCATTTGAATTGACGCTCGAAAAGATATTGAAATTCTTTAGATTAAACTTCTTATTGTTGAATCAAATAATTGTTGGAAGAAAATAGAAGCAGACATAAGACAGCGTTTAATACTTTTACCTTTTCATGGGGTCGTAGAGATCGGGAAGGCAATATACACTATAAACGTTCATCACGATAACAAAAGCAATATACGTGTAGCAGGCTACTTTCGCAACTGTGGCGGTTATCCGATGCTTATAAAAATCAAAGGCGAGAAAAGGAAGGATACCAACCGCAAGATACCATCTAAACAACCAGGCAGATTTGCATAATTCCTCTGGAAGAAGTTCTTTTAGGGGGACTGCCATAAGCACCAGGAGCGGCAAAAGCGCCCTTGCCGTATTGGGTTTTGAAATAAAGTCCCTCAAAAATAAACCGCCGGCAATTGCCATAAACGGATAGAGGGGCATGAGAAACCAACCGAACGGATAAATATCTGTAGATAAGGCGCAGACTGACATGAGAAAAATAAAGACGGTTATTGGAACTATTGGTTCCCGCTTACCCATTGAGTAAGCCATTACAAACCAGAACCACAACATATATCCTATGCCAAAATTGGCATAGTTTAAAGCAATTCTCGCGTCTTTTATATACTTAACCACCATATCGAATACGGTACTTTGATGGGCGTCACGGAGGCTTAACATCATAAAAAAAGCCTCCGGATTTATTAAATAGTTATACAGCATATAACTTATTGCGACAAAAAACCCAATCCCGGCAGTAACAAAGGCTTCTTTTATAAACCTTTTTCGGGCTAACAATACGGGAAGAATCACAATTGCACAGATACCCATTTCTTTGCACCAGAATGATACACCTGCAAGAAGTCCTGCAAAAACCACATCTGTCTTCTTTCTCGATTCGCTATATTTTAAAACACATAAAACTCCTGAAATAAGAACAAGTGCAAGCAAACAGTCACCCTTTGCAATCCGTCCGGCAGCAACAAAGAATGGCACGGTAGCATAAAGCAGACTTGCAATAATGGATATGGTCTTAGACCTGTATATTCGATAAGAAACAAAAAATACAGGAATAATGGTGAGTGTTGAGAAAAAAACAGGTGTCAGATTGATGGTGGTTAACCTGCAATCCAGATAATCCTTAGCGCCACAGATAGTTGGTGGAATACCGGCAAAAACGGAAAATAACGGGGGATGGGCTATATAACGTCTTACAATCATGAAACCATCCCCAAACCACCGAACAAATTCCTTATCTTCGTTTTTATATGCGGATACAAAATATGCGCCTTCCCACGATTTTGGCCCGTCACCATGGAGGATATGATAACCATTCCATGCCTCTTGATAAACATCCATGGTATCTCCATGGGGTGGAACCACACTATAATTGTTAAGCCTTAAAATTGCCCCGAGAATAACAATGGAAATCAAGGCAACGATAGACCAATTTTGTTTTACATAATCAAAATATCCGGGAACTCTAATTCTTATTGTATTTCGCAATACAATAAAGAAGCCAAGACAAATGAGTATGGGTATAATAATAAATCCTACCGCAAACCACAATCTAATCCCACGGAAAATCCCCATGTCCTCGGAAGGCTTTAAATACCGTGGTGAAATATTTGAAAGATTGCTATTACCCGGCCTTTGCCATTGCAGATTGAGTTTCGCATATCGGGCTGTGTTAACATAATTGATTTGTATTGGTTTCCAGCCCCTTCCCACATGAGTTTGTGTTCTTGAATCACGTCCTGCACGATACCTTATAACAGGCTTCGAGTCGATAAATAGAAATGTATCCCCGTTGGTATCCACATGAAATGTATATATGCCATCTTTGGGTATCCAAATAAACCCCCTCCAAAGGATATTGTAAGCGGGAATCGTAGTGGGCGGTGCAAAACGATCGTTATCCCAATAATTTACATAATAGGTTCTGAGTATCCCATAGTTTTTGAAAGCAATTGCTGGATCGTTTTTTTTGAAAACGATGTTTTCATCCTTTATTATACTGTTTGGCTCAATTTGCAGTGTGTAAGGTGTTGCAGCACCGTCAATGTTTAAATCACTGTTTGTTGCTTCGTGATAAAATTGAGAGCGTGGTATTGCCACCTCACCCGCATTTAACACCTTCCACTTTAGGTAGAGTGCAGCCCCTCCACCCATATCAAAATATCGCACATGAAAACGATAAAATCCCGGCTCAAGGAATATAGTTTTACGTTTTTCCACAATTCCATGACGACCTCCATTATTGATAATCTTTATATTATTCAGGAACAGTTCCGAGCCATCATCAGAACTCAAGAGAAAGGTATAATTATCACGGTGTTCTATTTCCAGAAGACCATCCCACTCGATAGTAAACGGGGATTTATAAGGTTTTTTGTCCTCAGAAGACCAGTTGAAATTTATAGGTGTGTCTTCTATTGTTTCCTTTATAAGTGTCTTTTTGGGGTATCCTTCATAGACCTTTTTTTTGAGGTTGGAACGCATCTCTGATGGAGACACATTCAGGGGATGGAGTGGAACATTTTCTGCATTTGATTCTGTTTCTGAAAGATATAAGTAGTATCCGGTCAGTCCCTGATTGGGCAAAAGCAATTGGATACCTGTGTAAACGCCGCCTATTAACAGGAGAATGAGAAGGGTTATTAAGATGCCCTTTGATTTTGAGAGTGGTGAGTTATAGATTACGATATACCTCTAAATAGTAACGGTGATTTAAATTCACTAATTGTCATTCAAAACAATGTTAATATAATATATTAAAACTGTTTATAAAAATCAAACGATTTATACGGCACTAAAAAAAACAAGCGAGGTTTTAAAAACCTCGTCTGTCACCGTAATTTTGATCCATTTCTACCAAAAACAAGGAAATATTCCATCAGTCAATAGGATGGATGTAAGGGCGGGTGACACATCGCTTTTTATTCCTGACGTCAGCGGATTTTGTGGCTCAGTGAAAAAATTCTTTCAAATTCTGCTCCTCTTAGGAGGCATCAAAAAAAGGTTGCAACTTTGCGCGGATTTGTTAAAATACTACCCCCTCAACACACTAACCGAGATGATACGTCTTTGTCTAAAAACTCTCTTTTAAAAGGGGTTTTATGAACATACGAAAATATATTCTATTTGCGGTTGTGTTAATCACTGGCATCATAAGCATGCAAATTAACGGTTTTGCCATGATTCCTGCAACTATTGGCACTGGTAACACTGCAACATACTCAAATGACCCGCCATTTGGTTTTAAACTTTCTTCTGGAACCAGAGATGTCAGGGTTGCCTTTTATAAAAACACACGTGATGAAGAGGAAAATCCTGGGGATATTGAATCTTTCATAAATTCTGACGGAAGCAGCAAATTTCCAATAACGCTTTCTGGCACTACCTATAAAGACGAAACAGAACTGGTAAATGCAATTGTCCTTCCAGTGCTTGATGCGTTTAATGAATTAAATCTTGGTGTAACGCTCAATTATAACGGATGGTTTGATACATCAGACAAAAATTATGTTTTTAATACAAATGATAGCAATTATGGTATAATACGCCATTATAACGGATGGTGTAATGTATTAGACAAAAACTATGCTTTTAGTTCTGATACTAACGAAAATGTAATTCAGCTTTTTTATTGGGACAATGATAATTCTGCATCAGCGAATTGGTGGGGCTTAAGTGGTTCATTTGAATCAGTACGTATAACGCTCAGGATATTTGATTATGTCTCTGCCACAGGCCATCAAGATGCTTTAGCGCACGAAATGGGGCATGCTTACGGTCTTGGGCACAAGGGGCAAGGCAATCCATACTTTAATTCAATGCCATTCGTAAGAGGAGTAAATGACCCATACCCAGGAGGGACTATACATGAAAATACAGAAGATACTATACATGGACTAGACATTCTTTACGGGTATAACAGTCCCGTAAAGCTGTATGGTTATACTAACAGTGATTATCAGGACGGCAAGGCCGAAGCCTATCTTGTAGATATGAATAGTAAGCTACCATGGTATCAAACCATAGTTGACAATACAGGATATTTTGAATTTAGATTAAGATATTTTTTAGATTTTCCTTTTAGGATTTTGGTTTGTAGTAGCGGTATAAATATTAACTATGCAACAGACCCAAAAGACACTCCAATTAAATATAATTATACTACAGATACAGAAACTGTTGATACCACCACATCATCTACACAGCAAGTTATTTTTCTCGGTAATTTCGATTTATCATACGACGCCTATTCTGATGTAGTAAAGATTGACGATAAGAATTATATATGCAAAAAAAATCACACATCATTGGCTTCTAATAAACCAAGGGAAGGTATAGATTGGGAAACTTACTGGGTAGAGGGAGGAGTTAATGGTGATGTGTGGGTTTCTGGAACCCAGTACACATCTGCTTTAAATACAATCGAGAATAGTACAGGATTTAGAATGGTATCCATAACCCCATCACCAACTACAACAGTGACGCCAACACCATCATCAACCCCTGTTGTAGGACTGTCGCCAACGGTTTCTCCTTTACCATCACCATCACCAACTACAACAGTGACGCCAACACCATCATCAACCCCTGTTGTAGGACCGTCGCCAACGGTTTCTCCTTTACCATCACCGTCACCAACGATATCACCAAATCCCACCCCAGTGTTTACATGTACAGACGATTATGAACCAAATGACAGTTTCATTACGGCTTATGGTCATTTGGTCTCTCAAGGTAGTTATAGCGGGAAGCTATGCAGTCCTTTTGATGTTGATTATTTTAAAATAAATATTACTAGTCCCGGTATAATCTCATTTATTCTGAATATGCCACCGGATAAAGATTACGATCTTTACCTCTACGATTCTAACCAATCAATGGTTGTATTTTCTATCCAGGGTTTTGGAGTCACAGAGGCAATAACATATTTTGCGAATACGACAGGCACATATTACATACAGGTTGTTGGATACTTTGGCTCTTTTGATGAAAACCAAACGTATACATTAACGGGCACATGGGAGGCTACGGCACATCAGACACCCACTCCGCCACCCATTGTATGCGAAGCTGCGTCAATAAAAACATCCCAGACGAGGGTTGTGATCAGGAATGGACAGAGTGGTGAAGTAACGGTATTGGTACAAGGGAGAAACGACTGTCTAGTTGAAGGTATTCCGGTTGAGGCAACGATTACAGTTGGCAGCAGACGCATATCTGTTTCACCGTCAACTCAACAGACAGATGAAAATGGTGAGGCCTCATTCATCATAACTGCAAATAAAATCGGCAGGGCAAAAGTAACTTTTAAAGCAAGCACTCTGGAAAAGACATTAAGGGTGAGGGTGAAAAGACAATAACCTGGCGCATCATAAAATAAGTGACAGGTTTTGAGTGGTAAAGAAAGAAGGAAACGGTCACCTTCATTATTCAAAATTGTTTCGTTATATTTTCAATCTCTTTCAGGAAATACTTTTAATTCTATTGTATGCGAATTTTTGGGAACTCCTTCTCTGATATACCGTACTGGGTTGATTTGAATTCTCCCTGAAACAAGGCTATCTCTTTCAGAAAATTTTCGATGTCCAATTTCATTTCTGATACTTTTGACTCTCTTAAAACGAGAAAAGAACAAATCTAATAAAAAAACTACTCCATGACGTTTGTCATTCTATTTATTATCATTTCAATCATAACAGGGTTTTTACTTACCTATTTTCTCTCAGCAAGATATTCACTCTTTGAACGAGTTGCTTATGGGACGGTTATTGGGTTGGGATTACACACATGGATTGTTTATCTATTGTCACTACTATGGGGACTTCAATTTCAAAGCCTCTAT
>MHYI01000304.1:0-696 GCA_001828295.1 Planctomycetes bacterium RBG_16_41_13
AATTTTCCACACAGGTTCTTTTAACTGACGTTGCAAACAGACAGATGATTGAAAGATACACTAGATTGCCTTTTGTTGATGCGGCTCTTGCCAAAAAAGGGAATGATAAAGCATTTATTATGCAGTATGCAAGAGAACGAGGGATTGACGTCCCGACAACGTACATGGTAAATGATATTGAGCAGCTTGCGGCGATTGCAAAAGAAACAGTTTATCCTGCTCTTATAAAACCCCGGAATAGTTCTGGTTCAAGAGGTATTGTATATGTTAAAGAGAAAGGGGAATTATTAGCGTTATATTTGAAAGTACACAAAGAGTATCCATTTCCCATCATTCAGGAATATATACCAGATGGCGGTGATGTATATGGGGTTGGGTTACTTTTCAATTTTCAATCGGAGATACGGGCATCTTTTGTATACAAGCGTTTACGTTCACATCCCGTAAGTGGAGGTCCGAGTACTCTAAGGGAAAGCGTGAAAAGGGAAGACGTCAGGGAGATCGCCGGGTCATTTATAAAGTCGCTTCAGTGGACAGGGGTTGCTCATGTGGAATTCAAAATTGATCCCAGAGATGGAAAACCAAAACTCCTTGAAGTAAATCCGAGATTCTGGGGGTCTTTACAACTGGCGGTTGAATCAGGCATTGACTTTCCTTTTCTATTGTTCAAGTTGGCAATGGAAGGCGATATTGAGC
>MHYI01000304.1:785-3934 GCA_001828295.1 Planctomycetes bacterium RBG_16_41_13
CTAAAGCCCAATTTTTTTGATTTCAAAACAAAAGATGATATTATTTCTCTGAACGATCCCATGCCGGTAATTGGAAGGCTCTCATCTGTGTTGACGTTTTTATATGATAAGGAAATGAAAAGTATTTTACATGGATGAAGATAGTTACTAACATGAGAAGAAATTATAGCTCAATTCAAAAATTTGCAATATAGCAACTAAAAAAAGATGGAGTAATGGCGCAGATTTAGAACCTGAAATGTTAAATACAGAAAGTATTTTTATTACGGATATAAAGAATGGTGTTTATTCATGAATTGTCCTTCTAATCACACTTTATACACTGAGGAGCTACTCAATGCGTAAAAAAGAAGAATTAAAATTATTGGCGAATAAATGTATTGCAATACTCACTAACAAATATCAGGTTAAAAAAGTCTTCCTTATCGGATCGCTTGTACATGGTATTGTCCATGAAAGGTCTGATATTGATTTGGTTGTTGAAGGGTTGCCTTCAGAGTTTTATATAAAAGCCCTGTCAGAATTGAGTGATATCATGCCTCCCTGTGTCGGGATTAATCTCATTCCATTTGAAGATGCATTTGAAAGTTTAAAGGAAAAAACAATAAAGGAAGGGGAACTTGTTTACGGATAGGGAACGACTGTATGGTAATAGAAAGAAATTATTTTTATACGGTAAGGAGCCAAGATATGGCAATGAAAAAAGGTTGTATTTTATTGGTATGGTTAATAGCAATTGTTGTTTTTTACGAGACTAAAATAAGCAATGCCGAAGAATCCATTACGCAACTGGCTCATGACGATTTATATAAAAATGCAATGTTTCTTAAAGAAGATGGTAAAAGTGATGAGGCTATAAATACGTTTAGTAAATTCATGGAAGTCTGCAAGGACGAATTGAAAATAACTGATGCCATGTTAGAACAATGCATGATTATGAAAGGCATGAAAGCCCCTGCGTGGAAGTATAAGGCGAAAGAAGCACAGCAAAAGGTTAAAATTCTTTACCGGTCTCATTATTTGAACCCCGAATACTGGCTTGTCTATGCAAAATTTGCAGCGCTTATCAATAGGGAGCGTGATGTATATGGGGCATTTAAAAAAGCTTTTTTTTATAAGCCGGATTATCCGGAAGGTTACATCGTAAAGGGAGATTTGTACGGCTACCTTGCAAAAAATACTGATCCGTCAGAATCCACTGCAAGCAGTGCAATTGGTTATGAAGATGTACATGTCAGTAAAGAGAACTCTGTCCGTTACAATAAAGGAAAAGTGGCAAAGGAGTCTTACGAAATTGCACTCAAAAATTCAACCCTGGATAACGATAGAAAGGCTTATATTCATTATAAAATTGGCGCACTGGAAATGGATATTTTATCAAACAAAGAAGATGCCGTAAAAAACTGGATGAAGGCGGCTGAGCTTTCTCCTGACAGTATTTATGGGAAAAAATCCGTAGAACTCTTGAGCGGGAATCAGTGATTAATGGCTTGACCGTTGATCTTGAGGATTGGTATCACATCTGTGGCGTAGAGGGCTATTCTGATCCACAAAAGTGGGATACTTACGAAAACCGTATAATAAGAAATACAGACAAGGTACTAACCCTTTTAAGAACGTATAAAACAAAGGCAACTTTTTTTGTCCTCGGATACATTGCCTTCAAAGAGCCTGGTCTTATAAAGACAATTAAGAGCGAGGGCCATGAAATAGCAACTCATGGCTTTTATCATAAAAGGGTCTTTGAGATGACGGAACGGGAGTTTGAAGAAGATGTCAATAAATCCATTAATGTTATATCATCAAATATCAACGAGAGGGTACTGGGCTTTAGGGCGCCGGAATGGTCGGTCCGGAAGAATACTTTATGGATGCTTAAGGCATTAAGGAAATACGGTATTCTTTATGATTCAAGCATGGTTCCTCTCACAAGAATGGGATATAGGGATTACCCTGTTTATCCATGCTGCTACAATACTGACTATGGAAAGATTTGGGAATTTCCGCTTACCACAACAAGGCTGTTTTGGGAACGCCTTCCATTTACGGGTGGCTTACCGTTAAGACTATGTCCTTATTTTTATATTGTATCAGAAATAAAAAAAATTAACCGCATGGGGTTTCCTGCAATGGTCTATATACATCCGTGGGAATTTGACAAAGAACAACCACGCATTGATTTGCCGTTAAGCAGGAGATTTATGCACTATTTCAACATAAGCGCCACTCCCAGGAAGACAGAAGGCTTACTTAGCAATTTTCAATTTGCCCCTATCAAAAATATATTGGGGATTACCGCATGAGAGATATGTATTATCTCAAATCCTTATCCGCCTTTTGCATTATTTATGGCTTAATAGTCGCCTTCTTATATGTATTTGCAGTTGTTACGGGTTTTGCAGGGGGTATTTTCATTCTTGTAACGATTTTGTTTCTGCTTTTTCTTTATTATAATGGGTTCGTAAAATTTAAAAAAATAGGAAACCTTTTTCTACGTTGAAGAAAAGAGTTGTTATTACTGGAATGGGCATAATTACCGCCCACGGTATTGGTAAGGAAATAACCTGGGAAAAGATCGTTTCAGGCGCATCAGGTATTAAAGAAATAGAGTCTTTCGATTCCTCAAAATATCATGGAAAGTGTGGTGGAGAGGCAAAGCAGTTTACCTATGCTTCAGAAATAAGAAATTTAAATGCGAAACGCCTTGACAGGGCATCGCATTTATTGATCCATGCTTCACGCGAAGCGCTTCTGGAATCAAACGTACTACCATACATAAAAAATACAAACATCCTTTTATCTTTAGGGACAACACTTGGCGGAATGCTTTCGGGAGAGTTGTTTCATAAAGAGGTTCTGAAAAAAGGGCTGAAAAAGGCACGCATTTCTTTATTAACTGATTATCTTGCAAATTGCCAGGCGATTAATTTATTCAGGGAATTTCAATTAAAAGGAAATTACAATATATTTTCTGACGCATGTGCATCCGGTACAAATGCCATAGGTTATGCGTATAATTCTATACAATCAGGCCTTTATAAAATTGCCCTTTGCGGAGGATACGATACTATGAGTGAATTTACCTTTGCCGGTTTCAGCTCTCTTATGGCAATGACTCCTACTAAGTGTAGGCCGTTCGATAAGAATAG
>MHYI01000304.1:3967-4325 GCA_001828295.1 Planctomycetes bacterium RBG_16_41_13
TTTTAGAGGAATTGGAACACGCCGTGAAACGAAATGTACGAATATTGGGCGAAATAATTGGGTACGGGGAATCTTCCGACGCGTACCATATGACAAGCCCCGATCCGACAGGTGAGTTCGCATTTCGTGCCATTATGAATGCCTTGAATGATGCGGATAATCCAAAAATTGATTATATCAATGCACATGGCACTGGAACTATTTATAATGACGCGCAGGAATCCAATGCAATATTGAAAGCATTTGGGGAGGAAACACAAAACATACCCGTAAGTTCAATAAAACCCATGGTTGGCCATATCCTTGGTGGGGCTGGGGCGGTAGAGGCTATAGTATCATTGCTTTCAATTGAGCGTAA
>MHYI01000304.1:4369-6811 GCA_001828295.1 Planctomycetes bacterium RBG_16_41_13
GCTGTTTGAAAATACCAAAGGAAACAGTGTATTGCGATATAAAAACCGTCTTGTCCAATTCATTTGGTTTTGGAGGGACTAACGCAACTTTAATACTCAGGGAATATACATGGATCGGATAGTGTTAACAGGCGTGGGGCCATTGACGCCTATTGGAAAAGAAAAAGAAGATTTCTGGAATGCTGTAGTGAACAACTTCCCAGGCATAAAGAAGATAACAAAGTTCATGCCCGATCATGAATTTTACGGGGGAGAAATTAATGATATCAATTTTGACGAATATATCCCCGGCACAAAATTCAGACGTGCCGCTGAAATATCTAAATTTACTATGTCCGCCGCAAAGATGGCAATGGATGACGCTCAGGTTGATTCTTCAAATATTAAAAATCTTGGGCTAGTTGTCGGCTTAACCCACGGTGCTCTAAACTATACACAATCCTATCACGAACTTCTGGTAACCGAAGGACCTGAATCTGCCAGTCCCATACTCTTTTCTGATTCCATATTGAACGCTCCCGCAGGTAATACTTCTATCTGCTTAGGTATTCACGGTCCCGTTCATACTTTGATTGGGGGCAGTGTAACAACCATACGGGCAATCATGCTCGCAGTACAATTATTAGCCACAAAAAAAATGGAAAAGTCAGTTATTGCTTCTGCCGAAGAATTAAACGAATTTTCACTATACTGTTACTACAAGCTGGGGATAAAAACATTGTCTGAAGGAGCCGGAGCTCTCTTAATAGAACCGGAAGATACAAAGAACAATCAAGACCCGTATTGTTATATTTCCGGCTTTGCTTCACAAACCAATCCTTCAAATTTACAGTCCGCATTGGAAGAATCCGTTGAAACCGCGTTGAAAAAAGCCAATTTAAAAGCAAAAGACGTTGATCTGCTAATGACGTCCCCTTCTTTCCCCAAAGTACAGCCGCTTGATGCATATGAAATTCCCATGGGTAGTTTGGATTCAATTACGGGAAATGCCTTTGCTGTTTCTACCATATGGAACATTATTCTATCGGCGTTATGTATAAGGCATGGAGCAATACCGTCGCCTATTCTCAAAAATTCAGCGCCGATTAACAACGAGATCAGGAACGTGATGATATGCGCAACTGAGCGCGAAGGGGTTGCGGGGGTATTAATTTTATCGAAAATATCATGAAAATAAACGATGCTTGTTTAAGGCTATGAATTATAATTTTCCCGATGCAAGATTATTATTAAGCCAATTTCTTGTCCAAAGATATCAAACAGAAATGCTTTTGAAATTTGCGCAAGAAGAAGGAATCCTGCGACTTCTTGAGTCTATTGATACATTTCACATCAATGAAGCTATAGAAGCGCTTCAAAACAAGCTCAATTATCAATTGCAGGACAGGTTGAGAAGAAGAATGATACATACACTTATTTATTTATTACAGGAGTGTGGATACTTAAGCCTTGAAAACACCAGATATCAATGGCATATGATTGAAAATGATGTTCCGAAATTAAAAGACGAGGAATATAAAATCATTGAAGCTTCATTTAAGGGAATGGTGGGGTTTTTTGAAGAGTGTATCAAATACAGCGGTGATTTTTTGCGTGGAGCAACACCACGTTTCAATTTTAATGCGGAATTTACGTCGATATGGGAAAGCTTTCTGGGTAATGCAGAGTTCAACTTTGCCAGATCAATTCTTATAGAATTGTTAATGTTTGAAAAAAAAGAGAACAGTAATATTCTCGTTCTTTGCTTTGGCCCAGGTTTTGATTTGGTACAGATAAGTGAGCGATTTTCCAATGTGAAATTATTTGGTCTTGATTTTGCCGAGAACTTTTACGATAAAGCCAAAGGCAAATTATCAAATTCTCCTACCATCGAATGGGTATGTTCAGACCGTTGGAAAGGTTTTGGCTTTCCATTACCTTTTCAGGATAATTGCATGGAAGTTGTGTTTTTCGGATGTGCCGATCCATATATCCCCGTTGAAAAAAGAAAATATGCCTATAAGGAAATCTTCAGGGTTTTGAAGCATGAGGGTTCGCTTGGCATTTTGACCAACAGCTACCCTGATCAGGAGAAAAAATACGTAAAAGACAAATGGATAAGATTGGGAATACTTGCCCATGATTTCTGTGAAAGTGTCTGCGAGGGATGGCAGGGTTTTCATGAAGCAACGAATTCAATAAAACTTTTTAAAGAGATTGGATACCATACTAACACTGTAATGCTTAATGCTTCGATCTGGAGATTGGACAAACCTTGAGCGGAAGAATATTGATAACGGGCATTGGTTTAATTACACCAATCAAACCTTTTCAGGGGGTAAACGAATTCTGGCATGCCTTGTGTTCCGGGCAGGATATCATAAAAAAAACGAGACTTCCTTTGCTTAAAATTGATGGGGAATGGCCGATGGCGGAAATTAGTCTTTCCTGCATAACGCAAAC
>MHYI01000304.1:6819-7874 GCA_001828295.1 Planctomycetes bacterium RBG_16_41_13
CAGAAGACAAATTTCAATATCTTATGAAAAGAGCTTTGAACATGGCAATTGAGGATGCAAATCTGAAAGATTGCTCAAATATAGGTTTCTCCATGGGTACGGTTTTGGGAAATATGTTGTTAAAGGAAAAAAATCTGGCTGATGCAAAAAGGCAAAAGAAAGAATACTGTGGTGAGCAAGATTCCCTTTCTAATGTGACATTGCAATTTTCTTCCCTATATAACCTAAACGGACCAAAGTATACCGTCTCCACCGCATGTACTTCCGGTACTGATGCCATAGGGATTGCAGTCAGAAGCATACTATCCGGTAAAACCGATATTATGATTGCCGGCGGAGCTGATACTTTGAGTGATTTTGCTATTATCGGATTCCATGCCCTTCAGGCAATTACTGCAGATAAGGTAAGACCTTTCGATAAAAACAGAAGCGGACTCGCTCTCGGCGAAGGGGCGTCATTTGTTGTGCTTGAGTCCGAGAAAAGCGCGGCAAAAAGAAATGCAAAGGTATATGGCAGGGTCATTGGATATGCGTCGCGTGCTGACGCCAATCATTTAACAGGCCCTCATCGTGAAGGACGAGGCCTTGCCGAAGCAATAGACAAGGCAATGGGTCAGTCGGGAGTGAAACCCGGTGATATTAATTATATTAATGCACACGGGACTGGTACGGTTTACAATGATCTTATGGAAACAAAGGCAATAAAGCGGGTATTTGGAAAGTTGGCATATGATATCCCGATCAGTTCGACAAAGTCAATGCTGGGGCATTCCCTGGGTGCGGCGGGCGCTATCGAAGCTATATGTTGCCTGCTGGCAATAAAAAACGGAATTGTACCTCCTACCATTAACTTTCAGGAATGCGATCCCGACTGCGATCTTGATTATACTCCGAATATTGCAAGAAATCACAACGTGAAAATGGCTATGTCTCTATCCGCCGGTTTTGGCGGCCAAAACTCTGCGATCATATTAGGTGGCGTATGATTCCAGCGGTTACCGGAATAAGTATATTGAACAGCAACACTTTGGATGGTAAAATTCCGGCTTTTGGAG
>MHYI01000305.1 GCA_001828295.1 Planctomycetes bacterium RBG_16_41_13
TCTTGCCGAAGACGTAAGGTCCGATATTGACATGCCCCCCTTCAATCGTTCTGCCATGGACGGATACGCTGTGATTGCAGAAGATGCGAAAACGGCGCCCGTGGTATTAAAAATCATTGAGAATATTGCGGCGGGAGATATGCCTGCAAAGAAGGTATCGCACGGGTGTGTTTCTAAAATTATGACCGGTGCATCCGTTCCGGATGGTGCGGATGCGGTAGTCAGGTTTGAGGATACGGAAGATACCGGGGAAGAAGACCGGGTAAAAATATTGAAATCTGTGAAAAGCGGAGCCAATATTTCCAACCGTGGTGAGGATATGCAAATCGGGCAAATAGTTCTTCATGCAGGGATGCTGATTCGTCCACAGGAAATAGGGATACTCGCAACAGTGGGTAAGTCTGTTGTAAAAGTATATCCCGCCCCTGCCGTTGGCATCATTTCTACAGGGAATGAACTGGTAAATGTTGATGAAAAACCGTCTCCTGTACAAATAAGAAACAGCAATAGTTACTCCCTGGCAGCACAAGCAAGGCGAATGAATGCCGGGGTCGAAATACTGGGCATTGCCGGAGATAGGAAAGAAGACATTGTGAGTATAATGACGCGGGGATTGCAGAAGGATGTCTTGATTCTTTCCGGCGGGGTTTCAATGGGAGAATATGATCTTGTCGGAGATGTTTTGAAAGAAGCAGGGGTGCGCATTTATTTTGAAAAAGTGGCGTTACGTCCGGGAAAACCCGTTATCTTCGGGAAAAAGGACAAAACATTGATTTTTGCACTGCCCGGGAATCCCGTTGCTTCATTGGTTACGTTCGAATTGTTTATCTATCCGGCGATACGGAAATTAATGGGTTTTTCTTCTTTCGGCAGAACAACGGTAGCGGCATTATTAGAAACGGATATTTCCACAAAAAGAAAACGCCGCGAGTTTCGCCCTGCACGGTGTCAATGGAAAGAAAATACATGGTCTGTTTCTCCTGTTGAATGGCATGGTTCCGCTGATTTACTGGCAACGACAAAGGCGAATTGCCTTCTTATTATTCCTGAAGAAACAGAAACACTTTCCAAAGGGCAATTGATTGATATTATTCTTCTCGATAACCTGTGTTGAGAAATAAAGAAATTATTCAAATAACAGGGCATTCCTTTTTAACCATCCTTTTTTTCTGCCTTTCCTTTCCTCCTGCAGATTTAGGGTATTTTGCCTGGTTTGCACTTGTACCGTGGTTTATCCTTATTATCCGGGGAAAGAAGTATATCCTTCTTTCTTCGTATTTTGTCGGGGTGCTCTTTTTTTTCACAGAGCTTTCATGGCTGCGGCATGTTACCTATGCGGCGTGGTTGTTATTAAGTCTTTATTGTGCGCTCTATTTCCTCTGCTTTGCTTTTTGCATTCGAAGGGCTGTTTTAAAACTAAAGTTACCCATCGTTTTTGTTGCCCCATGTGTGTGGATAGCTTTGGAATATATACGATCCTATCTCTTATCAGGGTTTCCCTGGTTTTTCGCAGGCCACACTCAATACCGCTGTTTGCCGGTAATACAAATATGTGATATGACCGGCGTCTCCGGCGTATCGTTTATTATTATTATGGTGAATGCGTATATTGCGTGGTTAATTGCACATTGTTTTCTTAAAGAGAAGGGAAATGAAAAAAAAGAAGAGATAGCCCTTTGGGTTGGAAGAAAACACGAGTTTATTTATTTATCGTACATTTTACCGCCGCTATTTGTTATCGGGGCGTTATGGTATGGAGTGCATTGGCTTAAAGGTTATAAGCCGTATGACGGACCTGTTGTGTGCCTGGTGCAGGGGAATATCCCACAGGACGTGAAAGCAGCGCCGTCGGAAGAGGAAGAAGTTGCTACGTTAAGAAAATATTATGATTTATCTGTACGCGTTAAAGGGGAACCGGTAGATATTGTCGTTTGGCCGGAAACGATGGTGCCGGGGATACTTAATATCAATCCTGACCTTACGGGAAGAAAAATTGATTATTTGTCGCAGCTAACGGTAGTTCAATTGGCGCAGGAATTGAAGGCAAACCTCCTCCTGGGCGGCATTTCACTGTTTCTTTCGGAAGAGGAGCAGCGATATTTTAACAGCGTCTATTTTTATGGAAGAACCGGAGAACTGCTGGACCGATACGACAAGATACACCTTGTGCCTTTTGGGGAATTTACTCCGCTGAAAAAATATTTCCCCTTTTTGGCGAAACTGGTGCCTTATTCTGTCGGGTTGTCGCCCGGGGAAATCCCCACCTTATTTAATCTTAAGACGTTGCAAAATCAAACCTTTCGTTTTGGAGCATCTATTTGTTATGAAGATACGGTTCCCGCCCTGATAAGGAATCTGAAAAAGCAGGGGGCGGATTTTATATTTAACGTAACAAATGATGGATGGTTTCATGATAGCGCAGAATTGGAGCAACATCTTGCAATAATGGTATTTAGAGCAGTAGAAAATCGTACAGGCATGGCGCGTGCGGCAAATACTGGGATATCGGCGTTTGTGAGTCCCGACGGGACGATATATCAGAAACTAACCGACTCTGAAGGGAGGCAAAAAGAGATAAGCGGCGTTCTGTTAAACCGGATTAAACTGGTTAAAAGCGATAATACCTATTATACGCTATACGGAGATTGGTTTTCCCTTATTTGTTTAACAGTGACCGGGGGCATGATTTTATCTTCTTTTTTTAAAAGACTTTACACTTGACATTCTGTAAATAATAAACGTATAATCCCGATTTAATTGTTAACTATTATATTTATTATACTTGCAGAAAATAAGCACTGCTGCGGGGGTACATTTCCAGAGAATAAAAATGCATCCGTTAGACTTTATTTTGGGCTTTGTTTCTACAGATATGGGGATTGATCTTGGCACTGCAAACACCCTTGTTTGCATACCTGGTCATGGCATTGTATTATCGGAACCCTCCGTGGTGGCGGTAAAGCCTGGTACAAACAAAGTTCTTTTAAACGGCAGGGCGGTAGGGATTGTCGCAAAATCTATGCTGGAAAAAGCCCCGAGTAGCATTTCCGTTATTCGTCCGCTTAAAAATGGAGTAATTGCGGATTTTGATATTACGGAAGCAATGCTGAAATACTTTATCACAAAGGTTCACAAGCGCAAATGGGGCGTGCGGCCAAGGGTATTGATTGCGATCCCGTCCGGGATCACTGCGGTAGAAAAACGGGCGGTGGTGAATTCGGCGGAAAGGGCTGGTGCGCGCGAAGTGTACCTTGTTTCAGAACCAAAGGCCGCTGCAATTGGAGTGGGACTTCCCGTAGGGGAGCCGGAAGCAAGTATGGTTGTTGATATCGGGGGAGGCACAACAGAGGTCGCAGTGCTTTGCCTTGGCGATATATTTACCCACGAAAGTCTTAGGATTGCGGGAGACGAGCTGGATGAGGCGATTGTTCAGTATGTGAGGAAGGCCTACAACCTTGACATAGGGCACCGAACGGCGGAACAAATAAAGATATCGATAGGGTCTGCCTACCCGCTGGAAGAAGAATTGACGATGGAAGTTCGCGGAAGGGATGCAATTGCCGGGTTGCCAAGGGCCACGAATATTGGTTCCGAAGAGATCCGGGAGGCGTTAAAAGAACCCATTGATAAGATAGTGCATGCTGTGAAGGCCACGCTGGAAAAAACTGCACCGGAACTTGCATCTGATTTACTCACCAATGGTTTAGTATTGGTAGGGGGTGGTGCTTTAATTAAAAGGCTGGATACACTGCTGGCGGAAGAAACCGGCCTGCCGGTGAGAGTCGCTGACGATCCCTTAACTGCTGTTGCAAGGGGTACAGGATATCTCCTTGAAAATCTGGATTTATTTAAAGCTGTTTTATATGATGAGGACCTCCAAACCTAATTTTAACGAGCTCTTATCTCGTCCACTCACTATTACAACCCTCGTTCTTACCATTTCCTTACTATTATTATTCTTGCCTCTTAACGTTTCAAATGGAATAAAAATGGCATGTGCAATGCCAGTCAGGCCGTTTCAGTGGGCGACGTGTTTATCCAGCAATACGGCAAGTAATTTTTTCCATAGAATCGCATGTATTTGGGCGGAAAATGAGACAAATACGGAGCGGGAACGGGAAAATGAAGTTGCAGAGCTTAAAAATAAAATTATTGAATTGCAGGATACTAATTACAAATTACAAGATAAATTAAGCGCAGTTTCTGAATTTCATAAAGAACAAAAAAAAGCAAAATCTCACATCATTCCGGCAGATATTATCGGATACGATACCTCCATTTTCAGAAGAAGCATCACTATTAACGTCGGGATAAAACATGGCGTTAAAGACAATAATGTTGTAGTGGCAAAAAATGCGCTCGTCGGTGTGATTTCTGTCGCAGGTGCCAGAACCAGTCAGGTTCGGTTAATTACCGATCCCGCATCCCGAATTCCGGGAAGAATACTCCGGACAAGGGACCAGGTTATCATAGAAGGCAATGCATCTCCTTATTGTCAGTTAAAATATGTACCACGGTGGACTACGTTAAAAAAATGGGATAATGTAGTCACTTCTGACGTAGGCCCATTCTATGTAGCATCCCTCCCAATTGCTACAGTGATAGAGAATGAGACGAAAGGCGGCGCTCTTTTTCAAAGCGTAAAAGCGTTGCCCTTGGTAAATATAACAAAGATTGAAAATGTTTTGGTAATAAAGGAGTAGGGGCGAGGCATCTGATATAAACGGTTGCTGCTCGTTCCCCAGACTAAAGTGTTACAATAAATCACAATTCCCCACATGGACAAGCCAGAACTATACAAGCACGAAATACGAAACAAATTCTGATTACAAAGCATAAAATTCAAAACAAATCCAAAACACCAGGAGAAACACGGACAGAAAAATCATTCGGGCGAACGATGAACATTGCCGGAGAAAACACCCTGCATCTTTCTGTAAGGACACGATTGAATATTTTTAGAACAATGCCATGCGCTGGATAACCTTTTTTTGCATACTACTATGCATTTCCCTTTTTCAATCAACACTGATGAATTGGATTAATATTGGCGCTGCAACTCCCGATCTTTATTTTCCGTTAGTGGTTTTTTATTCTTTTTTTATTGATGTGAAACGAAATGTGGTTACGAGCTGGTTTATCGGGATATCAAAAGATTTGTTATCGGAAGGCGCTTTGGGAGTTAATGCTATTTTTTTTGTAGCAGTCGGTTTTTTTATATGGTCAATAAGGGGAATGTTGTTTCGGGGACATTTAGTGACTAAAATATTAGTCACATTTATTTTTTCTATTCTTTATAATGTACTTTATGCCTTACATACTGCAATATCCTGCCGGTCTATGAACATTTCTTCAACGATATGGATGATTTTTATTTGTTCTTTGTACACGGCGGCCGTTGCACCATTTTTGTTTTACATATTTAATAAGCTGCAGCCTGCCAAAAATTTTAGAGCCACGGGAAAATAGCCCATGTACTTTAACCGGAATAAACATATTTTAATACTATTCTTGCTCTGTATTTTTTGTATTGTGGGAAGGCTTTTTTATTTACAGATTATTGAAACCAGCAAATACAAGGGAATATCCAAAACGCGCAGAATCAGAAGCTATCCGTTGGAGGCGGTTCGGGGAACCATTTTTGACCGGCAAGGAGATGTTTTGGCGATTGATCACCATGCCTTCGATATCTCGGTAAAATATAAGAAATTACTCTATAGTTCTATCGTATACGGAAACAATACTGTTCCACGGATTGCGGAGTTAAAGGCGCACAAAAATACAGATAAATCATGCAAAGAATGTCATGCAGATATGGAGGCATGGATGGATAATTTGTCCCGTGTATTAAATACTTCACGTGATAAATTATTGAGAGATTCCAAAAAGGCGGTTACGAAAGTAGAACAGTTGAAAAAGAACATGGAGAAAAAATTCGGAAAACCTGTCCTCATTAAAGAAGAGAACGGATATTATCCTGTCGTTTATGACGTACCGATAGAAAAGGCCATTCAGATTGAGGTTGAAAAGGATACATTCCCGGACGTGCGTGTTACACCAAGGTCAAAGAGGGTATATCCGAAGCAGGAGATTGCTTCTCATGTGCTCGGATATATGGGAAAACTCACCGGTAAGGAATGGCAGGAATACAGTAAAAAATGGGATAATTTTGTTTTAGATTCCCGTCGTTCAGCGGATGAAAATCCTTTGTTGCTTTATGAAGGATACGCGAAAGACGACCTTATTGGCAGGGCGGGCGTTGAATCGAAATATGAGGAAGAATTGCGTGGTATGCGGGGAAAAAGGTTTGAAGAAATTATTTGCAAAAATACCCAGATAGAAAAGATTGTATTGGAAAGGCCACCTGTGCCCGGGAATGATCTTTATTTAACGATTGACAGCAAAATACAGGCACATGCGGAAAAGGCATTGGGGAAAAATCGCGGCGTAATTATTGTTATGGAACCATGGACGGGAGAAATAATCGCCATGGCAAACAATCCACGGTTTAATCCCAACACATTAAATAAGGACTTTGCCCGCCTTAATAAGGATAAGGCAAAACCATTGCTTGACAGGGCGATACAGGGCGCATTGCCTCCGGGGTCTATTTTTAAAGCGATTACGGCAATAACGGCAATGAATGAAAACACTGTACATGCGCATACAGGTTACGAATGCAATGGCTATACTAATTATAAAAATATCATTTTCCGGTGCTGGCATAAAAGCGGGCATGGGTGGATAACGATAGAAGATGCTCTTCCCTTTTCGTGCAATGTCTTCTTTTTTGAAACGGCCAAAAGGCTTGAGAAAAAATTATTGTACGACGGGGCAAAAAAATTTGGCATAGGCGAGGGAACTGGCATAGATCTTTTGTTCGAAAAAGCAGGAAACCTGCCGGAGATTCAGACAACGGCGACTGCCATGAACATTTCAATAGGACAGGGAGCACTGTTAACCACGCCCATCCAGATGGTTAGGGCGTATGCTGCTATTGCGAACGGCGGTACACTTGTACAGCCGCATGTAATGCTGAAAATAACAAACAAAAATGGGGAAGTCGTGAAAACCTTCACTCCGGGCAAGGAGAAAAAAATCAATATTCGTCCTGAAATTTTAAACCTTATACGTGATTCTCTCCACGAGGTTGTTACCCGCGGCACGGCGAAAAATAAAGGTTTGGAGGTTTACAAGGCTGCGGGCAAAACCGGGACGGCAGAAACGGGCCGTCCAGATGATAATCATGCCTGGTTTGCCGGCTATGTGCCGCATGACAAGCCTCAATACGTGTTTCTCGTACTGGTAGAACATACATCTGAACATGGCGGCGCAATTGCAGTCCCCATTGCAAAGGATCTATTGTCTTTCTTATACCCGGAATTGGGTGCGTCGTCTTAAAGATGAAAAGGTGAAAAACATAACTATTTTTAGAGAGTGTTAAAGTAGGATGATTGGTAATATAAAGCCGAAAAATTTTGATTGGATTATTTTCCCGTTAATATGCATTATGCTGATAATTGGGGTGTATTTTATTTTAAGTGCATCAAATGAAAAATATGTAATGAAGCAATTTGTATGGATTGGGATAGGATTTATATTTTTTTTCATGCTTCTTTCTTTTGATTATTTATTGTTTGCATACTATTCCTACATTATTTATGTTTGTGTACTTTGTCTTCTTGTGCTGTTGTTGATTCTTGGCGATTCTGTAAAAGGAACACGCCGGTGGTTTTCGATAGGTTCCTTTTCGATACAACCGTCGGAATTTATGAAAATAACCTTAATTCTTGCCCTTGCGAGGTTTCTAAGGTATAAAAAATACGGGATCGGGTTGGTTGATGTCGGGATTGCAATTCTTTTAACAATAGTTCCCATGGTCCTTATCATAAAACAACCTGATTTAGGCACAGCGCTTATATTGGTTCCGGTATTAATCGCCATGTTGTATGTTGCCGGGATTCGTATTTTTTACCTCATATCACTATTTTGTCTGTCGCTTGCGGTATCTCCACTTCTTTGGTTTTTTGTGATGCACCCCTATCAGAAGTTGAGGATTCTTGGCGTTATTTGGCCTGAAAAGGCGTCAGATTGGGGTGCAGGGTATCATCGGCTTCAATCCCTTATTGCTGTTGGTTCGGGGGGGTTGTTGGGCGCAGGGTGGGGAAATGGCTCTC
>MHYI01000306.1:0-127 GCA_001828295.1 Planctomycetes bacterium RBG_16_41_13
TGGAATTGTTACATTTTGTAGTCATTGTAATTTATCTCATAGCATAATGCAACTTCATTGACGTCTCTTTGATTTATTGAGAAGGGGGGGGGAATAGGGGGTTTACACAGTCTATTTCCGGGACAAT
>MHYI01000306.1:268-8466 GCA_001828295.1 Planctomycetes bacterium RBG_16_41_13
CGAATGGAAGTGTGCAAAGAAATTACTGATAAGGTACTAAACGTAAACTTATGGGTTCAGGCTTCGTCGTGAGCTCAGCCGAACGGTTGTAAACCTGAACCTGCCGGGGGTTTATCGGGTAAAATAGGGCGTGCATTATAGACAACTCAATTCCATTGTCAACATTCAAAAAAAGGTAATACTTTCATCTGGTAGGGCAGGGCATTGCCTGCCAGGATAAATTCCTTTTAGATTTACGATTTGGAATTTTAAATCGTACCTTGTAAATCGTACTTCGTAACAGCTCAATTTCCGGTAGGCAGTGCCTACCCTACATGGCTAAAGCCCCTCTTAACCCCATGGTGAATAATGGGGTTAACGCATGGACGAACACTATGCGGCAAATAATAAACCTGTAGAGAAGGTCAATGGTTGTTTTTGTGCTATTTTTTAGTTTGACTTCATGGATTTTTTATATAGCATACCTAATGGCAAAAGGTTGGGGGCAGAAACGAGAGGGGCAATGATTTATGTTGCCTGTCAAAGGATAGGCCACGCAATGAAAAGTAATAATCGTTGTGTGGCTTTTTTTGTTTCAACTCAATGCCCATCTTTCGGACATAGCGTCACTAATTTAAGATAAAATTCAATTTTTACGTGTAAAATTATTTTCTTTTTATTATTATTGAATAAAAAAATAATTCTTATTATTTTATTTTGAAATTATGCTTTTCTGGCCTCAATTGAAGTATTTTAGTAATGGATAAATATAATCTGCAAGGAGAAAGGAATGAATCGTAGGACAGTAATCGTCGATGGTTGTACCGCATGCGCACATGTAGTACATGCTACAAACGAAATAATTACAATCTATCCAATAACCCCATCTTCCCCAATTGCGGAGATTTGTGATGCTAAGTCAGCGAAAGGACAAGTAAACATATGGGGATCAGTTCCCAAGGTGAGTGAGATGCAGTCTGAAGCTGGTGTCGCAGGCGCTGTCCACGGGTCTTTAACAACAGGGGCATTAGCAACGACTATTTCTGCTTCCCAGGGATTATTACTTATAATACCGAATATGTATAAAATAGCAGGCGAATTAACGCCTACTGTTTTTCATATAACAGCCCGTTCGCTTGCATGCCAGGGTCTGTCGATATTTGGCGACCATTCTGACGTAATGGTTGCCCGGGCTACCGGATTCGCAATGCTGTGTTCCCAGAATGTTCAGGAAGCAATGGATTTTGCCCTTATATCACAGGCAGCGACTCTTGAGTCAAGGATTCCGTTTATGCATTTCTTTGACGGTTTCAGAACCTCTCACGAGGTACAGAAGATTGAGGAACTAAGCTTTGATGATATGCGTGCGATGATAAATGACGATCTTGTTATTGCCCATCGCAAAAGAGGGCTTTCCCCGGATCATCCCTTTATCAGAGGCACATCACAGAATCCTGACGTGTATTTTCAAGGCAGGGAAACGGTGAATAAATATTACAACACAACTCCCGCGATAGTGCAAAAAGCGATGGACAGATTTGCAGGTATTGTTGGTCGCCAATATAAACTTTTTGACTATTATGGAGCGCCCGATGCGGAAAATATTATCGTTATTATGGGTTCAGGCGGTGAAACAGTTGCAAACACCATTAGCGCTCTTAATAAAAACGGGAAAAAACTGGGGCTTCTGCAGGTCAGGTTGTTCAGACCTTTTGATATTGATACGTTTGTAAAAACATTGCCGGCAAGCGTAAAATCTATTGCGGTGCTTGACAGGACAAAAGAGCCTGGTGCGATTGGCGAACCACTCTATCTTGATGTGAGAACTGCGGTAGGCGAAGCGATGGAAAAAGGCATTGTAAAATTCAGGGACTATCCAAAGATAGTCGGCGGAAGATATGGACTTGGGTCAAAAGATTTTACCCCTGCAATGGTAAAAGCCGTATATGATAATATTTCACAAGAGACGCCAAAGAATCACTTCACCATTGGCATTAACGACGATGTGTGTAATACGAGCCTGGAATATGATGAAAACTTTAATAATGATGAAAGCAAGGTATTTCGGGCATTATTTTATGGATTAGGTTCTGACGGCACTGTAGGCGCCAATAAAAACACTATAAAAATTATTGGCGATGAAACGGATAATTATTCACAGGCATATTTTGTTTATGATTCGAAAAAAGCCGGCGCAACAACCGTATCACATCTGAGATTTGGGAAAGAAAAAATCAATAAACCCTATCTTATTTCAAAGGCGAATTTTATTGCCTGCCACAATCCTGCTTTCCCTGAAAAAATTGATATGTTATCCAATGCAGAAGAAGGCGCAACATTTCTTCTCACAACTTCGTATACCAGGGATGACGCATGGGACTCACTGCCCATTGAAGTCCAGGAACAACTCATTAAGAAAAAGATGAAGCTTTATATAATCGACGCCATTTCACTTGCTGAAGAAATTGGACTTGGCGCAAGAATAAATATGATAATGCAAACAGCCTTTTTTGTTATATCAGGTATTATCCCAAAAGAAAAAGCAGTAGAGTCTATTAAAAAAGAGATTAAAAAGACCTATATAAAGAAGGGCGAAGAAGTGGTGAAGTTGAATTATGAAGCAGTTGACCGGGCGCTGCAAAGTATTGTTGAGGTGCCTATTCCTGATAAAGCCACGAGCAAGGTAAGGATGATTAAGCCTGTACCAGACAATGCACCTGAATTTATCAGGAATGTAACGGCAAAATTACTTGCAAATAAAGGGGATTCATTACCGGTATCGGCAATCCCGGATGACGGGACCTGGCCTACAGGAACTACGCAATATGAAAGGAGAAACATAGGCGTTTATATTCCGATATGGGAACCTGATGCATGTATACAATGCGGCCAGTGCTCTTTTGTGTGTCCTCATGCATCTATCAGGATTAAGGCATACGACCCTTCGTTGCTGAAAAATGCACCTGCTGCTTTTAAATCTATAGACGCAACTGGAAAAGATCTTCAGGGTCTTAAATTTACGGTACAGGTTGCTCCTGAAGATTGTACCGGATGCGCATCTTGTGTGTTCAATTGCCCTGGCCAGAAAAAGGACTCTAAAGGTAATAAGATACAAGGAGTTAAGGCAATTAATATGAAATTACAAGAACCTTTACGATGCATTGAAGCAGAAAATTATGATTTCTTTTTAAAGCTTCCGGAAACCGATACATCAAGGTTCAGTATTTCGAACGTAAAAGGCAGTCAATTTGTAAAGCCACTCTTTGAATATAGCGGCGCCTGTGTTGGTTGCGGGGAAACACCATATATTAAATTACTTACACAATTGTTTGGAGACCGGTTATTGATAGCAAACGCAACCGGTTGCAGTTCTATTTATGGTGGGAACCTGCCAACTACTCCTTACACAAAGCGGGGTGACGGAAGGGGGCCTGCATGGTCAAACTCATTATTTGAAGATACGGCGGAGTTTGGCCTTGGTATGCGGCAAACGGTGGATAATTTCCACAAACAGGCAGTAGAACTTATTAATAAACTATCAGTAAAAGATACTTATGCCGGTTCTAAAGTACTATTTGACGCGCTAATTGATGCAGACCAATCGAATCAGAAATCAATTGAAGAACAAAGAGAGCGTGTTGAAAAGCTTAAACAGTTGTTAAAAAATGATAGTTCTTCAGAAGCAAAACACCTGCTTTCCCTTGCAGATTATCTGGTGAAAAAATCTGTATGGTCTGTAGGAGGCGATGGCTGGGGATATGATATAGGGTATAGCGGTGTAGACCATGTTTTGGCGTCCGGGGAAAATATTAAACTGCTTATTTTGGATACAGAAGTATATTCAAATACCGGCGGGCAGATGTCAAAGGCGACTCCTTTAGGGGCAGTTGCACAATTCGCTGCGGGCGGGAAACGGACGCCAAAGAAGAATATTGGCATGATTATGTCAACTTACGGCAATGTCTATATTGCGCAAATAGCTTTTGGGGCAAATCAGGCACAAACGCTCAAGGCATTCCTTGAAGCGGATGCATATAAAGGCCCTGCTTTAATCATAGCATATTCAACTTGCATTGCGCACGGTATGGATATGAGCAAGGGAATAGAGGCGCAAGAAAAGGCCGTTGCCTGTGGATATTGGCCACTATATCGTTACAATCCTGACCTTTAGGCACAAGGCAAAAATCCTTTAGTAATCAACAGTAAGGATCCATCAATCCCATTCGAAGAATATGCCTACCGCGAAAATAGATATAAGGCCCTTAGGTCCTCCAATCCTGAGACGGCAAAAGAGTTGATGAAACGTGCAGAAGCGGATATCCAGAGAAGATGGAAATTGTTAAAACATATGGCAGAATGGAAGCCGTAGAAATACATTGGGATGAACCCTCTGTTTTCACATGCCAGAACACATTATAAATGAGGAAATACAATAAAATAAAAATCATAGGCATAGGCAATCTTCTCTTAATGGATGACGGTATCGGAATCCATGCAGTAAATGAATTAATGAAGCATAAATTACCGGAAAATATAGAAATATTTGACGGCGGTACCGGAGGGTTTAAACTTCTTGAACTTATGAGTGAAGCAGACAGGGTTATCTTTATAGATGCGGTTGACAATGGTAAGAAACCCGGTGCAATAATCAGCTTCAAAGGCGATGCCATTTATTCTTCTTATCGAAAAATCAGATATTCCTTACACGAAACTGACTTGTTGGAAGTGATTAAAATGGCAACACTCCTTGACAATCTTACGGAAATAAGGATTATTGGAATACAGCCAAAAACGGTTAAATATGGAACGGAACTTTCCATGGAATTAAAAGATGCAATACCTGAAATAATAAAGAAGGTATTCAATGAAATTGAAGAGAAATAGAGCCGCATGTTTCTGTAAATGTCTGCACAAATAGTTAACGCATAGACGTATTTTCCAAAAAACTAAAGTGTTACACATTTTTTGTTTGTATTTAAAATGGTTAATAGGTTATATATTTGAGCTCGACGACTTCATTTCTTGGTGATAGAGAGCGAGGTGTACTCAAAAAGCCTCATAAATGAGAACTTCATACGCGGAAGCTATGTCAAATAAAATACCATTAAATAACTTTTCGATAGGCGAATCTGAATTATTTTTTATCGCAGGGCCTTGCATAATAGAAAGCGAAGAAAGCTGTTTTCGGTTAGCGGAAACGTTAAAGGATATTTTTCAGAAAAATAATGTTCCCTTCATCTTTAAAGCTTCCTATGACAAGGCAAACAGGACTTCCGTTCATTCGTACAGAGGCCCCGGCATTACAAAAGGGCTGGAAATATTACGTCAGATTAAAGAACAGTTGAAGATTCCAATCCTGTCCGACGTACATTGCACGGAAGAGATATCAATGGCGGCGGACGTGCTTGATATTATCCAAATCCCCGCCTTTTTGTGCAGGCAGACGGATTTAATTATCGCTGCGGCAAATACCGGTAAACCTGTTAATATAAAAAAAGGGCAATTTTTATCACCTTGGGATATGAAATCGGTTGTTGAAAAAATAAGAAGTGCCGGAAACGGGCAGATTCTTCTCACAGAACGCGGCGCGTGTTTTGGATATAATAATTTGGTAAGCGATATGCGCTCCCTGATTATTATGAAAACGTTAAATTGTCCTGTTATTTTTGACGCAACCCACAGTACACAGCTTCCTGGAGGACAGGGAAGCATGTCCGGCGGTGACAGAACTATGGTCGCGCCGCTTGCAAGAGCGGCTGTCGCAACGGGGGGGTGTGACGGACTCTTCCTGGAAGTGCATGAGCATCCGGAACGGGCGCTTTCCGATGCCGCCACAATGCTGCCGTTGAATGAGTTGCAGTCCCTTATAGAACAAACGAAGGATATTTACAACATTGTAAGAAAATCTGTAAAATTGTAACACTTTGTTTTTTTGAGAAATATGTTTGTTTGACTACATTTATCCCGTAATTGCGCAATAAATTGTGGTAATGGCGCAGCAACACTGTTGGAGTAAATGTTTTAAATCATATTTTGTTTGGACGTTTATGTATACCACAACTTATTAAGAAGTTACTTTATTCACTATAAAAGATTGAAAATCGGTAAATTTGTTTTATAATCGCCACATAATTTTATTATGTAATAAGCCCGCGTAGCTCAATTGGCGGAGCACATCATTCGTAATGATGAGGCTGTCGGTTCGACTCCGATCGCGGGCTTTTTATACACACAAAGGCGTCTTAGTACCTTCGCAGTAATTTCTCTGCATTTTTTGCCAAAATACTTAATTGTCCCTTCTGCAGTCGGCAATCTACAGTCGGCAGCCTGCGATTGACCAATGACTAATATATTTTTCGTTAAGAAGTGATTAATTCTTTAAACGGTTAGAAGATTAACAATGCAATAATGCCATGGTTATTAATAAAAAAAAGGTGTTTGTTTTAGGTTTGGACTCAATACCGCCGGAATTGCTTTTTGACCGATGGCTGAATCAATTGCCCAATATTAAAAGATTGATTTCTGAGGGTCTCTATGGAGGATTGGAAAGCACCATTCCCGCTATTACATGTCCGGCGTGGCCGTCCATGATGACAAGCGCCAATCCCGGAAGACTTGGTTTGTACGGTTTCCGAAATCGATCAAACTACAATTATGACGGATTATGTTTCGCAAGTTCAAAAACAATTAAAATTGATACTGTCTGGGATATTTTATCCCGGATAGGGAAGAAAGTTGTTTTGATCGGCATTCCCATGACCTATCCTCCACAACCTGTAAACGGGTGTATGGTTACTTGTTTTATGACTCCGGACACAAAGAGTCAGTACACATACCCTGCCGGATTAAAGGCGGAGGTGGAGAGTATAACAAACGGATATATACTTGATGTTGATGAATTCAGGAGTGAAAAGAAAGAGTATATACTGAAAAAAATATATGATATGACCGAAAAGAGATTTAAGCTGACAAAAAAGTATATCCATTCCAAGGAATGGGATTTTTTTATGATGGTTGAAATGGGTCCTGATAGGATACATCATGCATTTTGGAAATATTTTGATGAAACACATCCGAAACATCCATCGGGTTCTGAGTATAAAGACGCTATTTTAAATTATTATAAATACCTGGATAAGGAAATCGGGGAAACACTTGCGCTTTTAGATGAAAATACCATGGTGCTTATAGTATCCGACCATGGCTCAAAAAAGATGGTTGGCGGTATTTGCATTAATGAATGGCTTATACAAAACGGTTATATGAAACTGGTTGAGTATCCGAAAACAACAACACCCTTCAATAAACTTATGGTTGACTGGAAGAATACCTCGGTGTGGGGCGAGGGGGGCTATTATGGGAGGGTATTTCTGAACGTACAAGGCCGCGAGCCACATGGTGTAATCCCCAAACACAATTATGAAAATTTCAGAAATGAATTAATACGAAAACTGGAAGATTTACGGGACGAAAACGGAAACAATATAAATACAAAAGTATTTAAACCTGAGGAGATTTACTCTGAATGTGCAGGGGTTCCGCCTGATTTAATTGTCTATTATGGCAACCTGGATTGGCGGTCAATTGGCAGTGTTGGTAGCGGTTCCATTTGGGCAGATGAGAATGATACCGGCCCGGATGATGCGAACCACTCTCAACATGGTATTTTTATTTTGAAAAAAAATGGGCATTTGGGCGGCATCAGAAAGAATGGCATTACCCTCTACGATGTTTCTCCGACGATTTTACAATATTTGGACGTTAAAATACCTGAAAATATGGAAGGACGGGTTATTGCATAATCAAAATGCCATCACATCGGATTCTTCAGAGGAGTATTCGGGTGAATAAAGGCTTTACCGTATGGCTTACCGGTTTGCCTGGGGCTGGCAAGGCAACAATAGCTCATTTGCTGGAAAATAGATTAAGGGAAAATTATCAAATAAATGTTGAAGTACTCACAAGTGAATTAATCAGAGCAAACCTGTTCTCTAACCTTGAATACGCCAGGCACGGTCATGATATCAATATACACTGCGCTATTTTCATCTGCAAATTATTGTCGCGTAATGGAATCGCGGTGATCTCCACAGTAACATCTCCCCACCGGACTTCAAGAGAAAAGGCTCGCATGGAAACAGGCAATTTCATTGAAGTTTATGTCAAATGTCCCCTTGAATTATGTGTGGCAAGAGACGTGGAAGGTATCTATCAAAGAG
>MHYI01000307.1:0-8844 GCA_001828295.1 Planctomycetes bacterium RBG_16_41_13
AGAAGATTATTTACTAACAGGGGAAATAGAGCAGACAAGCGAGGCTTATGCAATAGCCAAGATTGCCGGAATTCTTGCATGCAGGGCATACAACACCCAATTTAAAACCAATAAATTTATCGCGCTGGTCCCGAATTCCATGTATGGTCCAAATGATAATTTTGATCCCGAAACTTCCCATGTATTATCAGCGCTAATCAAAAAATTTCATGCTGTGAAAACAGAGAAGAAAGAGAAAGTAGTGCTATGGGGAAGCGGCAATCCGAAAAGGGAGTTTATCTTCAGCGAGGATGTAGCAGATGCGTCTGTATTTGCCATGAAAAATGCGGAACACCTTCAAAATACACATTATAATATAGGAACTGGAATTGATTATTCGATAAAGGAACTTGCTGAGATCATATCAGGAATTGTTGGGTTTAAAGGAGATATTGAGTGGGATGTTTCCAAACCAAATGGGACCCTAAAAAAACTACTGGACAGTACACGTTTCTTAGATATGGGTTGGAAACCATCTACACCATTGGAAGAGGGATTGAAACTGACGTATGAGTGTTACCTGAACCAATATTACATAAAAGGAACAAGATATGGACATTGATGTTTTATTTATCCATCCCGGCAATCACAAGGGAAACTATCAGGATCTGGCGAAGGAATTTACTGCCATTGCTACACCTTCATGGACGTTATTACTGGCTAATTACACAAGAAACAAGGGATATAGTACAGCAATATATGATGTAAACGTAAAAGGATGGAATGAGAACCTTGCAAAAGAATTAATCACTCACCATAACCCTAGCCTTATTGTAATTATGGTATATGGGCATAATCCTTCTGCATCAACCCAGACAATGCCCTCTGCCGGTAAAATCGCAAAAGATATTAAAGATTACAACAAAGATATTCAAATTCTTATGGGAGGAATTCATCCTTCTGCGTTACCGGAATTGACGCTCAAAACAGAATGTGTTGATTATATAGCGCAAGGAGAGGGAGCTTCTACTATAGAAGGGCTTCTTCGCTATTTTAAAGGCAAGGAAGATATTCACAATATAAAAGGATTATGGTATAAAAATAAAAATGCCATTCGTCATACCATATCAGCGCCGATAATTAGCAATTTAGATGCAGAATTGGACGGATACGCATGGGACTTACTTCCTGATCTGATTAACTATAGAGCACATAATATGCACTGTTTTCAGGATTTCGAAAAAAGCATCAGGGATGATTACTCAGACGTCAGAACTCCTTATGTGGCAATGAATACATCACTGGGATGTCCATATTCCTGCCATTACTGTTGTATTAATGCTATATTTGGGAAACAAGGGATTAGATATTGGTCTGTGGAAAAAGTTGTTTCCTGGATCGATATTTTGGTGAAGAAGTATAACGTCAGGAATATAAGATTTGACGACGAACTCTTTATATTATCTTCGCAAAGAGTAGAAAAATTTTGCGATTTGGTCATTGAAAGAAATTACAATTTAAATATTTGGGTTTACGGTAGAGTTGATACAATCAAACAATCCCTTCTCTTAAAACTAAAAAAAGCAGGAATTAATTGGATTTGTCTTGGGATAGAATCTGCAAACGAAAAGGTACGATCAAGTGTAAACAAAAATATAAGTAAAAATATAAAAGAAATTGTAAAACAAATACAGTCACATGATATTTGTGTGCTTGGAAATTATATGTTTGGTTTGCCCGAAGATACCATAGAAACTATGAAGGAAACTTTGGATCAGGCTCTGGAGTTAAATTGTGAATTTGTGAATTTTTATACGGTAATGGCATATCCCGGTTCGGAATTATATGCGTGGGCGTCAAAAAAGGATGATTATTTGCCGAAAACCTGGGCGGGTTTTTCTCAGCTTGGTTACGACACGCAGCCTTTACCAACGAAATACTTGTCGGCTGGAGAAGTGCTGAAGTTTCGGGATGAAGCTTTTTTTAAATATTATACTAATCCTGATTATATGATAATGGCTGAAAAGAAATTTGGCAATACGGTAAAGAAACATCTGGAGAAAATGCTTAATGTAAATGTGAAAAGGAGAATTTTAGGTGATTAATCTTAAATAAGGAGCACGGCTGTATGAACAAGCTAATTCCAATGCTTAAAAAAAAGTCGTATGAGATCAGAAAATCTATGCTGGAAATGTGCATTAAAGCTGAAACAGGACATGTAACTTCATCGCTGTCATGCATTGATATTTTAGTTGCATTGTATTATGGCAATATTTTAAATCATGTGCCGCAAAATCCTTCTTGTGATAAGAGAGACAGGTTTATTTTAAGCAAAGGGCAGGCAAGTCCAGCCCTCTATGCCATCCTTGCAGATGCAGGATACTACAAAAAAAGTGAGATGGATAAGTTTGCACAGAAAGGCGGAATGTTTGGAGTCCATTTGCAAAACGATGTTCCTGGAGTGGAAATTACATCAGGTTCTCTGGGGCTTGGGCTTGGAATTGCTGCAGGCATCGCCATGGGAGCAAAAATGGACAGAGATCTTTATCTGATATTTGCGCTTCTTGGGGACGGAGAATGTTATGAAGGTTCTATTTGGGAAACGGCAATGTTTGCAAGCCACAACAGATTAAACAATCTTATCGCTATTATTGATAGAAATTACTTATGCGTAACTGACTTTACTGAAAATCTTATTGCTTTGGAACCAATAGAGGATAAATGGAAATCGTTTGGATGGGATACGCTAAGAATAGACGGTCATTCGTTTGAAAGCATCCTGTCTGCTTTAAGCAATTTACGGTCACGAAGATCTTCGAAACCGTTGGTAATCATTGCCGATACAACGAAAGGTGAAGGGGTGGAGTGTGTTTCTAATAATCCTTTATGGCATGGGCTTGCTCCGAAAGGAGAAGACGCTGAATTCGCCAGACAATGTTTGAAAAGGAGGTATGCCAATGAGTAATATGTCGCAAAGAGACGCTTTTTGGACCAGAATATTTGAAATTGCAAAAAAAGACCATAATGTTGTTGTCATCTCCGCTGATATGGGTGCGCCAGCGCTTGATAATTATAGAAAAAAGCTGCCTTCACAGTTTGTTAATGTGGGAATTGCAGAGCAAAATGCCATACTTATCGCTGCCGGTCTTTGTATGACAGGAAAGAAAGTCTTTGTTTATGCCATTGCTCCTTTTTTAGTTTTACGATGTCTCGAACAAACAAGGGTGTTAAATGCTGTCATGAATAATCCTATAACACTTGTTGGAGTCGGGGCTGGATTTGGATACGAAGACTCAGGTCCTACGCATCACATTACTGAAGATATCGCTATTATGAGAGCCATGCCAAGGATTGAAATTTGCAGCATAACGGATAGCGTTATGGCGTCTGCATTTGCTGATATTTCATATAACATGAAAACGACAAATTATGTAAGGCTGGATAGGCTGTTATTTCCCGATGTGTACCGTTCGGATTCAAATTTTTCGGAAGGGGTATCGGTTTTAAAAGAAAGTAAGGATGCTTACATTGTTGCAACCGGAAGCATGGTACACACAGCGCTTGAAATAGCACATCGACTTGAAAAGAAAAAGATGAATATTGGCGTTATTGATGTCTACAAAATCCCGATAAATACAGATACTTTCATTAAAAAAATAAGAAAATCAAAAAAATTAATAAGTCTGGAAGAACATTTCCTGCCAGGAGGACTTGGTAGTGCAGTATGTGAAATATTAAATGACCACAATATTTTTATTCCGGTAAAACGATTAGGTTTGCCGGTTGAAAAACACTATTGTTATAAATATGGTGGAAGAGAAGTTATACGGGAATATTATGGAATTGACAAACGTAGTATAGAAAAGGAAATAATCAATTTTATTTCAAATTGAACGTTAGTATCAGTTTCAAACAAAATTACGGAAAGAGGAGGTAACGTTTTTTGATTTGTTTAAAATACCTCAAATGCATTATCAGAAACAGTAATGATCGCCGCTAAATTGTATAAAAGATATATCAAGGGGAGGCATATGCTATGATAATCAGCAGAACACCATTTAGAATATCGTTTTTTGGAGGAGGTACGGACTATCCGGTTTGGTATAAGGAAAATGAGGGAGCGGTGTTAGCAACAACAATAGATAAATATTGTTACATTACATGCCGGTATTTACCCCCTTTTTTCGAGCATAAACATAGAATTGTATATTCAAAAATTGAATCGGTAAATGATATTTCCGAAATACAACACCCTTCAGTAAAAGCCACATTGCAATTTATGAACGTAAAAAATGGGTTAGAAATCCATCATGATGGTGATTTGCCAAAAATGACAGGACTTGGTTCGAGTTCTTCGTTTACCGTTGGATTGTTACACGCATTATATGCTTTAAAAGGAATAATGCCAACAAAGTCGCAATTGGCGCATAATGCTATAAAAATTGAACAAGATATTATTAAAGAGCATGTTGGATCTCAAGATCAGGTTTCGGCGTCATTTGGCGGATTTAATAAAATAATATTCAATAATACTTATACGTTTCAAATTAATCCAATAATAATTAATTCGGATAGATTACTATTATTACAAAACCATTTAATGTTCTTTTTTACGGGATTTTCAAGGTATGCATCCGATATTGCAAAAAGCAAGATTGAGAATATTGATAATAAACGGCATGAGCTGTGGATTATTCGTCAGATGGTTGAAGAAGCGATAATAATACTGAATAACGAGACGAGAGATATTGCTGAATTTGGCAAACTTTTGCATGAATCATGGAAGCTGAAGAAAAGTTTGTCAGATAAAGTGTCTAATCCGGAGATCGATAGTATATATGACGCTGCACAATCTGCCGGAGCGATTGGCGGTAAATTAATCGGCGCTGGCGGCGGCGGCTTTATGCTGCTTTTTGCACGTCCAGAGGATCAACCAAGAATCAAAGAGAAATTAAAAAAATTGCTATTAGTTCCATTTAAATTTGAAAATAACGGCACTCAAATTATTGTGTATCAGCCAGAAGAACAAAGAACAGAGCAAAACATTGGCGACATCCGTAAGGATGGCGGAGATATACTGCAAAAGACACAGGGAAAAATAAACGAGGATATTTATACTATACAAGCTCTTTAATGGTATTTTTCGATGGTTAATTTACAAAATATTGATGTGGTTATACTCTGCGGCGGATATGGTACAAGGCTAAGGGAAGTAATTAAAGATATTCCAAAACCTATGGCGGAAATAAATGGAAGACCCTTTATAGATATTCTTATCAATTATATTAGTAGTTTTGGATTCACCCGGTATATTTTATGTACTGGTTATAAAGGGGATGTAATTAGAGATTATTATGAGAACAAGAACAATTCATTTGAAGTTTTATTTTCTGAGGAAAAAGAAGCAATGGGAACTGGTGGCGCAATAAAAAAAGCAGAATCGTTAATTCAGTATAGTATGTTTTTAGCAATAAATGGTGATTCTCTATGCAAAATTAATATAGAAAATTTTTTTAAATTTCACCTATTAAAAAATGCATTTGCTAGCATTGCGTTAATAACAAAGGATAATTCTGTTGATTGTGGTATTACAAAATTAGATAACAATGAAAGAATTATAGGATTTCATGAGAAAATGATAACGAATGAGACTAGTTTTGTTAATGCCGGAATGTATATTTTTAATAGAGAAATATTTTCGTTTATCCCAGAAAATAAAAAGAACTCACTTGAAGTTGATTTATTTCCAAAATTGGTGAAACACAAAGATATTTATGGTTTCAGAACCCAAGAACGACTTTTTGATATCGGAACACCGGAACGATATGCAATTGCGAAAAAATATTTGGCGTAGCTGATGTATTTAAAAATAGATATAACCTTTTACATAGGATAGTTCATGTTTATTTGAGGAAACACGTTTTATGGATTTAAATTGGCCTTTAATGGAGAACAACATCACCCGACAGGATTTGGATGTTTTAATCGATTTTCTAAAGAGAGCACCAATTTTGACTCAGTCTTCAAACGTAAAGGCTTTTGAACAAGAATGGTCTTCCTGGCTGGGTGTGAAAAATAGCGTGTTTGTAAACTCTGGCGCTTCTGCCAACCTGATCACCTTGGCAGCGCTAAAAGAGATGAAGGGCGTGGGCGAGGTTATCGTTTCACCATTTGGATGGGTTTCCGATATTGCGGCAATATTACAGAATGGATTTACCCCTGTATTTGTAGACATAAATCCTCAAACCATGAGTATGGATAACCAGCAGATTCAGGAGAAACTTAACAGCCGTACTCGTGCAGTTCTTATGATTCACATTCAAGGGTTTGACGGTTTTACTGATGACAATCTATTCAAGGAACTCAATGATCGGGGTATTCCATTGATCGAAGATGTTTGCGAATCCCATGGCGCTACTCACAACGGCAAAAAACTCGGAACATTCGGGTTGGCATCAAACTTTTCATTTTATTATGCACACCACATGAGTACCATTGAAGGCGGTATGGTGAGTGCTAACGATCAAGAGTTTTATCAAATTATTCGCATGTTTCGTTCCCACGGAATGGTTCGCGAAGCCACTGACCACTCAATCAAAGATCGTTATATTCGGGAAAATCCCGAATTGAATCCAGCGTTTATTTTTGCTTTTCCTGCTTATAATGTCCGTAATACGGAAATTGGAGCGGTGTTGGGGCGCAATCAATTGAAACGGCTTGACGATAATATAACTAAACGTACGCAGAATCTGAAATTGTTCTTGGGAAACCTCGACGCGAACCGTTATCGCACCGATTTCAGTGTGAAGGGAAGCAGCAATTACGCTTTTAATCTGGTACTGCGAGAAGCAGATGGCATTTTATGCGAAAAAGTAATGAAAACTTTGCGGGAAAAGAAGGTAGAGTTCCGGCGTGGTAGCGCTGGAGGTGGTAACCAATTAAGACAGCCTTATCTGAAGGGTATTGTTTCCCCCAATGCTTATAAAAATTTCCCGGAGATTGACCATATTCACTTTTATGGGTTCTATATTGGCAACTATCCCACCCTCCGGGAAGACAGAATCTTGCAACTATGTGAACTTCTGAACGGTGTTTAAATGTGGAAGTATTAATCAATAGTCTCCTCAAGACATCCAACAAGAGGTAAAAATAAAACTTTCTGAACTTACAAAAAAGAGTATTTACAAAGTATTAAAAAATCACATGAAGAACTTGCACAATCCAATAATCTCCGCCTGCCTTATCGTAAAAAACGAAAAAAAATTTCTTCTAAATTGCCGCACAGTTGAAAAATGAGATTAAGTCAACACGAAATACAGTCTATAAAGGAAGTTGTGTATTCATTGGATAGCAATGCAAAAATATATTTGTTCGGTTCAAGAGTTTATGACGACAAAAGAGGAGGAGATATAGATTTATTAATAGTTTCAGATAAACTAACAAATAAAGATGCAAGAAAATTAAGAATAGCTTTGTATGACAAAATCGGGGAGCAGAAAGTTGATATTATCATTGCAAACGACCTTCGCAAACCTTTTACCCGTATTGCAGTCGAAGAAGGGGTTTTACTTTGAGACAAAAAGACTACATATTAAACCTGTTTGAAACAATTGCCATGTTGGACAATGCTATCCATTGGTTGAAAAGATCGTATACCATATGTTCCGGAATTGGTCTTAAGGAGAGTTATACAGAAGAAGAATTTGATGATTTTGAAACATTGACCAGTAGGTTTGCAAGGGTAAGCGATATCATCATCCAAAAAGCGTTCCGAAGTATCGACGCAGTAGAATTCGAAAACAAGGGAACTCTTATCGATACCATAAACAGGGCGCATAAAAGAGGGTTTTTCGAATCGATAGAAAAATTAAGGGAAATAAGAGAATTGAGAAATAGTATTGCGCATGAATATTTAGAAGAGGGCCTGGCTGATGCTTTTACTGACGTGCTGAGATTTACACCTGAACTTTTTGATATTACAACACAAATAAAAACGTATTGTAAAAAGCATGAGGCAAAAGATGGACAAGGCTGAAAAATCCTGGATGTGGTAACAGGTATATCTGTTATGAGACCATATTAAATGACTCGCCTGATTCCTTTAAAATATAAAAAAATCACATCATGAAACACTTGCACAATCCAACAATCTCCGCCTGCCTTATCCTAAAAAACGAAGAAAAATTCTTGCCTAATTGCCTCAACAGCGTTAAGAACGCTGTTGATGAAATAGTAGTTGTTGATACAGGTTCAACTGATAATACTGTAAATATCGCAAAAGAGTTTGGCGCTAAGGTGTATTTTTACCCATGGAACAATAACTATAGTGAGGCAAGAAATTATGCGATAAGCCATGCTACTAAAGAGTGGATTCTTATGATCGATGCGGACGAAGAGCTTGTGCAGAATGATATTCCTGTTTTGAGACAAGCGATATGCAGTGATCATTATAATGGGGTTATTATCGCCATATGCAGCAGGATAAAAAGCGGAACGCATACGTTTTATAACACACGGGTTTTTCGCCGGGAGAAGGCATTTTACAAAGGTATTATCCATGAACAAGTGATGATTGAGGGGGAAAGGCTTCCTTCGGAGATACATCTTTATCATTACGGGTATGACCTTGACGAAGATACGATGCGGAAGAAATGGCACAGAACAACTCAATTATTGGAAAAACAAATAGCATTAAACGAAAATGATAGTTTTGCATGGCTGAATCTTATCCGTAATTATTGCACTCAACAATTATTTGCGGACGGCATTAAGGCGGGAAAAGAAGCGCTAAAAAGAATAACACCCGAAGCAAATTTACAACATTTTATAATGATTCTGTATGAAATGGCAGACTGTTATCTCAAG
>MHYI01000307.1:8851-22953 GCA_001828295.1 Planctomycetes bacterium RBG_16_41_13
ATACCGCAGAGGCAAAAAAGATGTGCCTCGCCGCTTTATCAAAATTAAGGGAAATGAATGTTGCTCCGGAAAATATTGATATTGTTTATACCTTGGCTTGTGTGTATCTAAAAGAGGGAGATTGCAATAACGCTATTGCATATTTTAAACGTTTTTTGACATTGCGTGAGTTGTATTTGAAAAATCTCAGTGATTGCCTTATGACTGATACGCTGGGATATGATTATTCCGCATATAACGGGCTGGGTTTTTGTTATGGCAGTCTGGGACAGTGGGAAAAAGCGGTTGGGTTTCTGCAAAAATCGATAGTTTCAAATCCTAAATATATTACCACCTATAAAAATTTAGCTTCATGCTATTCTGCTATGGGAAACAATACGGGCGCTATTAATACTTTATTGCAGTCAATTCCTGAAAATATCGCAGATCAGGAGATTTTTATCCGGTTGGGAGATTTATTTGTGAAACAACAGGACTACAAGCAGGCAATATCATATTATGAAAAGTATTTAAACTTGTGTCCTGAAGATAAAAATGCATTGTTAAAAATATCTGCATGTTATGAAAAATCAGGCTATAAAGACGCCGCTCAAATCGGATATAATGCATTGCAGGAGAGGAATAAATAATGCTTCTCTATTTGCACAGCAAAGACGCAACCAATAAGATTTTAACCACAAAGAAGCACACAGAGCACACGAAGGACACGAAGAACAAATTACAAAAAATGGGGTTATTTCCCAATCCCCCCATTCTATAGTTCCCCAATGATTGTAAAGGCTGGAAATATTTTATGAACAAAGACACTGAAAACAATAACCACAGGCCCACCATATCGGCATGTATGATTGTCAGGAATGAAGAAGGTTTTTTGCCCCAATGCATTGAGAGCATAAAGGGGGCGGTTGACGAGATAATTATTGTCGATACTGGTTCTACTGATAAAACAGTGGACATCGCAACATCATTTGGCGCAAAAGTATATCATCATCCATGGCGCAACAGTTTTAGCGAGGCGAGAAACCATTCTTTGGGTTATGCTACATGCGATTGGATTTTGCAAATAGATGCAGACGAAGAACTGGAACAGGAAGATATTCCCTTATTGCATAAGATTATTTGCAATGCTGCCTGCAATGCCTTTTATGTCGCTATCTACAGCGAGCTTCCCGGCGGACTGTCAAAACATTATTTCACAAGAATATTCCGCAAAGGGAAGGCACATTACGAAGGAATAGTACACAATCAACTTGTGCACGACGGCGATTCCCGTCCATCTGAAGTACGGATGTACCACTATGGATACAATCTGTCCGCAACGGAAATGGAAAAAAAATATAAACGGACAGGGGATCTTTTACGGAAACAACTGGAAGAGAATCCCGAAGATATTTTTGCGATAGCTAATCTTGTAAGAAATTATAGAAATGAGCGCAATTATGATGAAGTGATAAAACTGGCAGAGAAAGGCCTGGGAATATCTGAAACGGCGCTCGACATATCAACGAAAAATCAAAGGCAAAGGATCAGCATTGACCTTGCATTCGCGCTGATGCGCAAAGATAGGCTGGACAGGGCGGAAGATGTGTGCAAAAAGGCATTGAGAGAAGATCCTGATTTTCTCGACAATTTGTTTATGTTAGGTGACATATTAAGCAGAAAAAAGGCATTTCATGAGGCATTGGATATTTACCGGAAATTTCTTGTCGTTAAAGAAAAAGACCGCAGATCTCCTGGTTTTAATTTACTTATTGTAGATACCTATGAGTACGAACATAAGGTGTATAACAACATGGGAGATTGTTACAGAAATCTGGGTTTACTGAACGAAGCGGAAAGAGCATATAAAAGAGCAATAGAGATTTTTGACAAAGAGACACTGTGTTATTCAAGCCTCGCCCGTTTTTATCTATCACAGAACCGTTTAGATGAAGCGGCAAACACGCTTAATTCCGCAATACAATTGGGAATCGCCGATCATTTGACATACTTATTGCTGGGTGAAATACAAACGGTTCAAAACAAGACAATTGACGCAATAGATTCTTTTAAAATGGCAATTCAAAAAGATGAAAAAAATATAACGGCATATGCTTGCCTTATAAATGTATTAATTCAGTCAAATCAATTGGGGGAGGCGGAAGGATTGTTAAAAAAAATATCCTCCTTTTATCCACATCATATAATAGTTAAATGTATTAATGAAAAAATTAATTTCCGGCGCGGCGATAAGGATAGCGCTATTAGGTTTGTGCGTCGTATAATAGCCTCTAATCCTTCGGATAATAACGTATATTTAGAACTCGGCAATCTCTGTTTAGAGATAAATGAGTATGCGCTGGCTATTGAGGTATATGAGAGGTTTTTAAGAGGCTCTTCCGCACAGGATGCAAAAATATTAACGAATATTGCTTTGTGCTACGCCGGATTGGGACAAGTAAGGCCGGCAATTGTCGGCCTGAAAGCGGCACTCGAAATAGATCCTTCCTATCAATCTGCGAAAAAGAATCTCTCTATTTTGGAGAAAAGGTGAAGGGTAATATAAGATATATTAAAATCAAATTTTCCAGGAAATACTTCTTCCGTAAGATGGTTAATAATTAACCATCTTCCCTACCATCCTTATAACCACAAGCACCGTCCCCAAGGAAAAGAGGACCACCGTAACCAGGGACAACGGGATACTTGGATTATTTTTGATAGTAACGAAAACCCCTGGCACTGTTTTAATATCAAGAAATGCAATCTTTGTTCCCAAAATTTCCTTTGCGTTATGTTCACCAACGGTAAGATATATGCTCTGGGTTTCCCTGTTTTGGGTAGTAGAAAGTAGTTTTACAACGGGATAGCGATATTGGGGCGGCATGTATAAATCTGCCATTCTGGTCTTTTGGCCGTTTAAGGTGAAAACTTCATCTGCTTTAAGATTGTGCATCCTGTCTCCGACTTTAAGCACAACGGAGGAAACCATATTCCCATAATCGCGCAATAAAACGGCTTGCACTCCATTATTCAACACTACTGGATTGTTATAACCGATTGTATCTGCATATTCGGCACCGTCTTTTCTTACTGAGACATAACCCGTTATTTTTTTAGGCATGCCGTTAGGGTAAGAACTTGCTTCAAGGCCTGTCACCTTCATTTCAAAGCCTCCCATGTCCGTCCATTCTTCGGAGACAGAAATTGGAGGCGATAAAGAACAATACAACCCCCCAATAAGATGTACGACCAGGGTGATTATAAAACCAACGTGCATAATTGATGCCCCATACAAAGGCACTTTTTTAATCCTTCCCCTTACTTTTCGAAGGATTGAATCCGTGGTGCAAAAGAAGGTATTTATGCCGTAAATAATGCAGGCAAAAAAAAGCAGATAAAACCAGATGTGAATGGGTTTCTTGTGACCGAAAAAAAAGGTAATATCTTCTCCGGAAAGGCCGGAATAATGATAAGGATAAAAATTCATTATAAGACTTCCGATGATAAGGAGTCCTGTAACTGAAAATCCAGTAATTATTCCTAGTTTTTGGGACTTAATAAAATCATACACCTTTTTCATTTTTTCAATAGCACCTTATCAAGAGATATCCGGATTTATTATGTGGTTTGTGTGCAAATTTTCGTAAAAACGAAAGAAGTTTTGCTGCATCTTAACTGAAACTGTGGGAGCTTCCTATGACAAAGCTGGTGCCGATATACGTCATCATCAGTATAAAAAACCCAACTATGGCAAGCGGCGGTTTTAATTTTTTTGCTTCAGGCCAATAATCCAGGTGCAGGCAGGTTGCATAAAAAAACCATATGATAACAGACCAGACCACCTTGGCGTCCCATAAAAAATAAGATCCCCATGCAACGTATCCCCACAAACCGCCGAAAATCATTGAAATGGAAAAAGTCGCCAACCCGTATCGGAATCCGGAATCTATTATTACATCATATGTTTTTTTATTTCCCTTTACAAAATAACGTGCTATTGCTGCCGCCATAGAACTCGCCCATAATGCATAACAGAAAAATGAAAGGGGGACATGCAATGCGTACCATATTGTAAGCATTAAAGGAGGTGCAAAACTCAAACCCATTTTAAAAAAGGTAGCTGCTGCCACAAAAAAGCCATATCCGATACCAAACAATGTCATCCGGTAAATGGGACTTTCCGCTTTGGAAAAAATAAGCAATATTATGAATGTTGCCGTGGCAAAGGCATGGAATGATTCGAATTTATTTGTAAGAGGAAAATAGCCTATCGATAAGCCGCGGATGGTTATGACGGTTATTTGTAAAATAACAATCCCCAACAACACAGGAAAACGTATTTTCCACCTGGTAAATCCGACAAACCAATACATCGAATACAGGCCGAAACACACCCAATATAAAACAATAGAAATCTGATTAAGTAATAGCGCCTTTTCCATTATTGCAAATTAATTTCAACCTGTGCATTATCCCGAAGATCGTTAATCAGATCACCCATTTCAATCGCAACTAATTTTTCACGGACCGCGTCTTTGACTGCACTAAAACTTACGTCTTTTGCCGGGGTATGATTCGTAACATAAATTAAGTGATATCCAAATTCTGTTTTAACAGGCTCACTCACCTTGCCGACTTCTGTAGAAAATGCCGCATTAGCAAAAGTTTCCACCATTACCCCATGCCTTGGAAAAGAACCGAGTTCTCCCCCCATTTTCCCCGTAGGACACTCAGAATACTTCTTTGCCAATTCCGCGAAGTTTGCGCCGTTATCCAGCTCTTTTTTTATCGATTCAATTTTAGCCCTTGCTCTGTCCAAATCTTCCTGTTCCTTCATTTCCTTTGTGTCTATAAGTATATGGCTTGCGGTAACCGCTTCTCCGGTAAATTCATTAATATTTTTAATGAAGTAGTTTTCCAGTGCTTTATCATCAACATTATTAGTCACATAAGCATCAAGCGCCGCAGACATTCTAATTGCCGTCCTTAGTTCATCAATATTGCTGCCCTGAATTTCAAGGAATTGTTCTAATGTTTTCCCTTCTGCAGCAGGGTTCTTTGCTATATTTTCCCGCATTTTATTGATTTCGTTATTTACAACGTCATCAGCGGCATCCAAGCCTTTTCCCTTTACAAATTGCCTTAAAATTGCCTGTGTAACAAGCTGCTCAGTAATTTGTTTTTCCAAAGAGGGTATCGCCCCAGGAGGCACTTGTTTTCTGAAACGATCAAGAATTTTATCAAGATCCTTACGGAGGATTTTTTCGTCATTTACAGAAGCAATTATTTTGTTCGGATCAGGTTTTTCTTTCTTACCGTGCACAAAGCCCATGCCATGATCGCTTCCAGAACTGGCGACAGCCTTCGTTTCTTGTCCTAAATTAACGTTTTTATGTATTTCTTCAAAATCTCTTTCGTTTGCCTGGCTACTTAATTGCGGGACGCCTGATTCATCCTTTCCACAACCACTGACGGCAGCAAGTATTAACAATCCTGAAATAATTATAAAAGTAAAATGTTTTCCTACCATAAAAACTCCTTTTAGCCTTTTTAGGATGAAACCCAAAACGTTTGTTAAAAATAAATAAAAATAATATCCTGAGTGTTATAAAACACAAAAAAATCTGATTCTACGACTCTATCGATGGTTTTTCATAAAGCTCTTTGTTTTTTTCGCAAACCCCGATTGTCATAAGAGAATATTAAGAAAGTACTAGAAAAACAATTCTATCTAAAAAAAAGTTCCTCAATATGCCTATTTCAGAAAATCTATTTTGTGTACCAAAATAAAACGAACGCCAATATAACGATAGATTAGATATCTGTTTAAATAGGTACATGGGCGAGGTGGGAGTCGAACCCACACAACCGTTTAAGGTCAAAGGATTTTAAGTCCTTCGTGTCTGCCATTCCACCACTCGCCCTGTATATGTGTGCATTAGTTTTACGTGTAACTATTACAAATGCTAGAATTCGAGGGTTAAATGAATGTCTTGAAAAGCGAAGAGTTTGCAGGGGTACTTCTTGTTTCAAGATATAAAAAAAGGCGGCACTGGGATTCGAACCCAGGATAACGGTTTTGCAAACCGTGGCCTTAGTCCACTTGGCGATGCCGCCGATAAGTTCTCATATTTTTTACCAATACTGCCGATCGTATTAAACGCAGATTATTGTATCCTTGGTCTGGAAAGTTTACAACAAGTACTGCATAATTCGAACAGGTTCAGTGGCAAATCAATTTTTAGATCGGCAAAGAGGCTAATCGTATCATTAAGAAGAAGATTAGGCAAGAAATATTTATTAATTATCGTGGTGTCTATAGTAATTATAGAGTTTGGCAAAATCTACCACTTATTTCGAAGCAAACAGGTATTTTTCGGTTAATATACCAAAATGTATGCTTGGTGTTAAAAAAGAAACCGCACCCACATTTTTCACAGATTCCTGCATTTTTAAATCAAAGGAATTGAGGAGTTTGTTGCACGTTTGTTGCGAATTTTCGGATACCGTTAGTCTTTTTTCATGTAGCACGCATTCCGAAACGAGAAGATGGTCATTTGATAAAGAAATAAGATATTTCACCAAGGCATCCAATTCGTTTGCGCTAAGTTTTCCTTCGTATCCCGGCATTTTATTTTTTGTCCCATAGAATTTTTTATCGTCCGGGTTTTTAATGAACTCCTTTAACCACTCTTCCGATAAGTAATCGGTTAAGTTAGGTGCAATCTTTATTGCGTTTTTATCGCCTATGGGATGGCAAATAGCGCAATTGCCTTTAAGAGTTAATTCTTTGCCCCTTTCAAGGCTATCGGTGCTTGTATTGAGCAAATTTCCCGATTGACTTAATAAAAACTCTGTAATGTCCCGCAATGATTCTTCCGGGAGTTTTACCGGCGACATAACGCCGGATTCTCCAAAATATTTTTTATCTTTGGGATTTTTGAGTAATCCAAACAACCACTCCCTTGATCCAAAGTTGGTAAAATCAGGGGCATTATCTCCCCCAATTCCTTTTAACTTGTGGCATCCATTACAATTTTGTTTAAAGATTTTTTCCCCTAAATAAATAGGGTCATTCAGGAAAATAGACATTCCACCTTCAGGATGAATGCCTTTTTTAGCGAGAATCACCGCCCTTGCGGCCTGAATTTCAGCGTCTTCGCGCTGATGAATAATATGAATATCATGTGCATCATGATGCATTGCAAGAACGGTCAATGCAATTGCCCCTGCCATCCCCGAAGAGATCGTTGCGAAGAAAGGAATCCTTTTGGAGGGAGAATTTGAAGGCGTTCTATCGATGAATGGCAAAACAAAGAGGAAGATCAAACCAATCATGGGTATGATAACGGTGCCTACAATCAAGAGATTGCCCTGGCAGTATTTTAAGAGTTGAAATAAGAAGAGAAAATACCATTCCGGTCTGGCAAGATAATTGGATGCCGGGTCCGCCGGTGCCTGAAGTTCGGCTCCGCCTTTCCAAAAAACCCATCCTGCGAGAATAGCATAGAGGATCATGGCAAAGACAATATCTTTAAATACCTGATCCGGCCAAAAAGGGTCAACCCGCTCCTTTAACAGCTTTTCACTTATTTTCCAATGGGGAGTCACACCGTGTTTGCGAAACAGAGCGACATGGACAAAAAGAAAAAATACCAGCGAAATGGGCAATATGAATACATGAAGGGTAAAAAAACGTGTAAGGGTGAAATTACCATAATCAGACCCGCCCTGATGCAATACTTTAATGTACTCACCAATTACGGGAATAGTTCCCATAATATTGGTAGCAACCTGCGTGGCCCAGTATCCTTTTTGATCCCATGGCAAAAGATATCCAGTCAACCCAAATCCCATGAGAAAGATAAGAAGAAAGACCCCGGTAATCCAGTTAAGTTCGCGTGGTTTTTTATATGCACCGTAAATAAACACCTGGAAGAAATGCACAATGGCTAAAATCATCATTGCGCTTGAACCAAAATGGTGGACGCCTCTTACAAACCAGCCAAAGGAGGTTTGTTCCTGTATATAGTAAACGCTTCCCCAGGCTGTCGTCGAAGAAGGAGAATAAAAACTGGCCATTACTATCCCGGTTATCGCCTGAAGCATGAAAAGGAATATTAATCCACTGCCAAAAATATATGTCCACCGTGCGCCGCCATGCACAGGCTCATCCAGGGCGGTTTTAAGCAACTTGTTTAAGCCGGTTCTATTATCAATCCATTCGTAAATTTTATTTGCCATAGTGCAGTTTTGCCTTATCTTAAATATTTCAGGTTATATTTTTATAATCAATAAAAACAGTATTGTTTTCAACTTTTGTCCGATAACTGTACATATCGCGAGGAGCAGGCCCGGATATTGTTTTGCCATTTACATCGAAAACGCCCTCATGGCATGGACACAAAAATCTGGAAACATCATTTATCCAGTCTATACCACAACCAAGGTGAGGGCAATTTGTTGAAAACACTTTTAATGAATCATCTTTTTGCCTTATAACCCACACAGATCCCATCACCAATCCTTCAAAGATATTCCACGCATCCATCTTCGAAGAGGTCACCGTCACTTTTTTAGGGATACCGACGGGAAAGTCATCGAGCTTGCCAATACCAATGAAATCTTCAGTCCCATAGACGGTTTCTTTCAGCCAGGGATGGATTATCAATCCTATTATCGGGGCTAGTATGCCTGCAGCAAGTGTTCCGCCCAAAATATTCGAAATAATCTTCAAAAAACTTCTTCTGCTCTTTTCCATTCTTTATTTTCCTTTGTCTTTCCGGAAGTACTATTATGAGATCATGTCTAATAACTTTTAGTCCTTTGTGTTATCTGCGATGTATAAGATTGTTTCATAAAATAATCACTGTCGCAGCTTTCGGGGAAGGATACAGTTATTTTTATTGCCTTTTCATAAAAAGTGTTCATTCTATTTATTTACTCTCGCAAATCAACGCTAAATTTTTTGAAAATAAAAATTATATTTTATCGTAAGCGATATTACCTTTGAAACTTATTTTAAAGGAAACGAAAAGGCGACGGTGATATTATTCTTTACTTTCAAAGCGCCAAGTAATGCCTTGTAGGGTTTTATGCCATACTCTTTTTGCATTAAATCAACAGACCCTTTCGGTGTGTTTTCCCCCGTTAATTCGCAGTCAAATTCGATAGTATTCGTAACGCCATGCAAGGTTAATTTTCCCGTGATATGGTAACCGGCATTGTTTTTACCAACACCCGTCGATTGGAAGCTTATTGTGGGATATTTTTTTGAATGAAGCACATCATTATTTGTAGCTTCGTCAATTTCCGATTTATCCTTTTCTTTTAATGTATCATTTTGTTGTTGTCCATCCTTCATCGCACAGACTACTTTTAATGCGTTTGCTGGTATTGCCGCATTTATTGTTGCGGAGGAAAGGTCATCGGATGGGATATTTAAATTAACTTTAAAACGAGTTACATCCAGCAATAAATCATGTGCAACGGCGCTTAACATTCCTTCCTTAAAAGTATAAACTTGTATTTTGCCTGTATTTTCATCAAAAGAATATGTACCTGCTTTTATCGACATGCCTTTCTCCTCTAATGAGCATTATCAAACCGAAACCGTCTTAAAGCAACCTAAAACCTGTAATATCAAACTTATGTTCCATGTTTTTCATTTTTTTTAAAATTATTCTCTGCGGGATGTGCAGTAAAAAAACAATATTCACCGTGTTTGGGCAGGTACACACTTATTTAAATCATCCTTCATATTCATTACGGCATTCTGCGCTGCTTCTTTCCATGTGTGTGCGCCATATTTATCTTTCCAACTTCGGTTATTATATGCATAGAGGATGGAACGGGAAGCATTGATAATGGCCCCGTAGCCGTCTGAATTGAAACAATTTTTTATATCTTCCGCTGTCGCGCCCTGGGCTCCATAGCCTGGAATAAGCAAGTAAGCATTGGGCATTGTTTTCCGCAATATCAAAATATCTTCAGGGTATGTGGCACCAACAACGGCGCCTATTGCACTATATCCATATGTTCCAATTGACCGGCTTCCCCATATATGAATTTTTTCTGCAATTATTTGATGCAGCTTTTTTGTGCCGCACAAAAGGTCTTGAAATTCAACAGAGGAGGGATTGGAGGTTTTTGCCAGAACAAATATGCCTTTATCGTATGTTTCCGCGTTTTTTATAAAAGGGAGTATACTATCCGTTCCCAACAAAGGATTAACCGTGATGGCGTCCGATTGGAAAGCAATTTGGGTGGTGTTGTTTATCGAAACCTGTCCAATATGAGCATTCGCATATGCAGCAGCCGTATTGGGGACATCGCCTCTTTTAACATCGCCAATGACAATAAGCCCCTTTTGCTTTGCATAATGAATAGTTTCTGCGTATGACCAAATACCTTGCCAGCCATAAAGCTCATAAAATGCAATTTGCAGCTTTACAATACCCACCAGATGTTCTAGCGTATCAATGACTTGTTTATTAAACTCCAGAATAACGTTTGCTGCATATTTAAGCACGTCATCCTGCAATTTTGAAAATTGCTGCTTAATAGACTCGGGTATGAGGTCAAAGTGAGGATCTAATCCTACCACCACGCAACAATTTTTTTTTTGTATGGCAGTTATTAATTTATCTGAAAAATTTGCTTTACGGTTTATTGCTGTCGCCACATCAAATATCCTTAAATAGCAGAAATAGATGTAAATAATTAAAGCATTAAAAAGTTCTTAAGAAGCTTTGGACCTTCTTCGGTGAGGAAAGATTCCGGATGGAACTGTACCCCTTCCAGTAAATGAACCTTATGCCGAATCCCCATAATTTCATCATTGTCAGCTCTTGCAGTAATTTCAAAGCAATCAGGCAGAGAATCTTCTTTCACAATGAGCGAGTGATAACGTGTGGCCACAAATGGATTGGAAAGTCCCTTATAAATAGTCTTGCCATCATGGATGATCATTGAGGTCTTTCCATGCATAAGCCTTCGCGCACGAATAATATCCGCACCGTATGTATAAGCGATGCATTGATGCCCTAAACAAACCCCCAGTATAGGTATTTTGCCGGAGAAATACCGTATGATATCATTTGATATGCCCGCTTCTTTAGGAGTACATGGTCCAGGTGAAATAATAATATGCGATGGGTTTTCTTTTTCGATCTTATCGAGACTTATTTTATCGTTTCTAAAAACTTCCATTTTTTCGCCAAACGCACCTATTTGCTGTACGAGATTATAGGTGAAAGAGTCGTAATTATCAACAATGATGACCATGATTTCCGTTTGCCCTCAGACTGATACTATAAAATAAATTATTGAATAGCAAAAAAGTTTTTAAGTACAGTTTAAATAAGCGATTAGATAATACCTGCAGTTAACGCTGCAAATGCAAAAACAACTTGACAATATGACATTTTTTGTTAGAATTTAAAAATTATAGACGTTGCAATATATTAATGTATACTTTCATAGGTTGCTGTAGTTTCGCTGTTTCAGGCTTACCAAGGGTCGTAAATAGAAAGACAGCTTCAGATAAAAGTGGGTTATACCCACTTTTTTTTTTAATATCAATATTATGTTCTTGTATAGATTATATAAGAAGATTGAGAAATTTATAGTTAATAATTTTTGGACTATGCATATTTCTTAACGGTTTCGCATCAACAAAGTAAAAATATACCAATTAGAAATATATTGTGTCAATAATGTTAAGTATTTAATGTTTTTTGTGTCTAAATATACTTTATAAAATAAATTCGCATCAATGAGCAGTGTTTATTATTGATTGTTTTCTAAATTTCATTTTAGATAAAATGGTATGGACAAAGAAAATTTACTCCGTTTAGTGGATAGTTTGCATAGAGACAAGGAAATTGCCAAGGAAGTGGTGTTTCAGGGCATTGAAGCTGCTTTAATTACCGCCGCAAAGAAGCATTTCAGGTCACAGGAAGCCGTTTCCATACAGATAGATAGAAAAACAGGTGAAATAGTGGCTATGGAAGGAGACCGCAAAATAGACCCTTCTGAATTAGGTAGGATCACTGCCCAAACAGCCAAGCAGGTCATTATTCAAAAGATTAGGGAGGCAGAGAGGGATGTGATTTTCGAAGATTTTTGTAAGAGGAAAGGGGTAATTGTTAGCGGTAAGGTACAAAGGTTCGAAGGGGCTACTATGATTGTAAATTTAGGCAAAACAGAAGGTGTTTTACAAAAATCGGAACAAACGGCCAATGAACATTATACCATAGGAGAACGAGTTCGGGCAGTTATTCTTGATGTAAAAAAAGTGGGAACACGTGTAAAAATAACACTGTCGAGAACTCATCCCGATTTTGTTCGAAAGCTTTTTGAATTAGAAGTGCCGGAAATTGCTGAAAATACTATTGAAATTAAAGCACTGGCAAGAGAAGCAGGCCAGAGGACAAAAATTGCCGTTGCTTCAAGTGATGAAAATGTCGATTGTGTAGGCGCGTGTGTTGGAATGCGCGGGTCCCGTATCAAGAATATTGTTGATGAGTTGAATGGTGAAAAAATTGATATTATCCGATGGAGCGAGGAGCCGGAATTGTTATTACCCAATGCTTTGAAGCCCGCGGAAGTTTCGGGAATAATTTTATCTCCCGAAAATCGAACGGCTACAATCGTTGTTCCAAATGATCAGCTTTCTTTAGCTATTGGGAAAAGGGGGCAAAATGTGCGCCTAGCTTCAAGACTGACTGAATGGAATATTGATATCATTACCGACGCAGAATTTGAAAAAAGGCAAAAAGCCGGCGATGTTGAACTTGCAGAAGTTGCCGACATAAATAATGTTTCTGCTAATGACCTCATGGGGAAAAATGTTGCTGCAGCGAATTCTGAATATAACGACAATGTCGAATCAAAGAGTTAATGAGGAAATAAATTTATTTTTTGGGTAATTGTTTTTGGGAATTTAAATGGGAAAAGTTAGAATTAGTTCGCTTGCAAAAGAGTTAGGCATTAAAAGTAATAACTTAATTGATAAATGCCATGAGAAAGGGTTAACGCATATCAAACACCATGCGAACACCCTTGATCCCGAACAAGTTGAAATGCTAAAAAAACTGTTCAGGCGAACTCCAAATGATTCGGCTACAAAAAAGGAACTTAAAGTGAAAGAGGCCATTAAGGTTGATGTAAAAGAACAAAAACGAGAAGATAAGACCATGTCGCAGGAAGATAAAGAAATCAAAGCTGTTCAACCGGATAAAATTGTTAGATTTCACAAAAGCACTCCCCCACAAAAGCAATCGACGAAAGTTGCACCTTCAAAAGTATTTTGGAAGAAGAAGCAGGTTGGTGGCCCTTCACATCAAAAAAACAAGGGATGGCGGGAAAGATATATAGAAGTTAAAAAACCTGTCGTTAAAGAACGAGAATCGCGAGTGATTATGGAGACGCCAATTACGGTAAAGGATATATCTTCTAAATTAGGAATTCGTGCAAATGAAATTATAACCAAATTGTTGCTTGAGCATAATGTACGCGCAACAATAAATCAAATCTTAAGCGAAGAAATAGTGCAATTATTAGGCCTGGAGTATAACGTAGAAATAGAAATTAAGAAAAAAGAGGCTTCGGAAGAATACGATTTCGTTGCGGATCAAATCTCTGCAAGAGAGGAAGATAAAGTACTTCGTGCACCAATAGTTACCTTTTTGGGACATGTTGACCACGGAAAAACATCGTTACTTGATTGTATTCGCAAGACTAAAGTTGCAGAAGGAGAGGTAGGCGGAATTACGCAACATATAGGAGCGAACAAGGTGGAAACAAATGGCAAACACGTTGTGTTTCTCGATACGCCAGGACATGAAGCTTTTACAGCCATGAGGGCAAGAGGTGCAAATGTTACAGACGTAGTAGTCCTTGTGGTTGCAGCAGATGATGGAGTGATGCCCCAGACAGAAGAGGCCATTAATCATGCTAAGGCTGCCAATGTACCAATAATTGTTGCAATTAATAAAATTGATAAGCCCGGCGCAAATCCTTTGCGAGTTAAGCAACAGCTTGCAAATTTAGATTTGATACCCGAAGAATGGAGTGGAAAAACCCCATTTGTAGAGACTTCTGCAATAACTGGCGCA
>MHYI01000307.1:22967-26777 GCA_001828295.1 Planctomycetes bacterium RBG_16_41_13
ATTTGAACTGCTTTGGTTGGAATCAGAAATACTTGAACTAAAAGCTATACCAAAGAATCCTGCAAGAGGGGTTGTTCTGGAGGCCCATCTTAGTGAGGGGAGAGGTGTTGTCGCGAATGTAATCATTCAAGACGGAACTTTGCGTCAGGGCGATATTATTCTTTGTGGAAGAACATATGGTAGGGCCCGCCTGTTAATTGATGATAAAGGGAAAGAGATAAAACAAGCAGGCCCGGCATCACCGGTTTCAATTTCTGATTTTTCTGATATCCCTGAGGCGGGAGATAAGTTTTATGTGGTGAGTGATATACAAAAAGCCAGAGAAATTGCCATGGAGAGAAGAAATAAAGACAGGGAAACTTCCCTTGCAAAACATCAGCATATTACCCTGGATAATCTTTATTCCATGATTGCAGATGGTAATGTGAAAGAAATCAAAATAATCTTAAAGGCTGATTACAAAGGCTCTGTTGAAGTATTGAAGAAGGCCCTGGATGCGCTGTCTACGAGTGAAATTAAGGTGAGAATTTTACATAGTGCTGTTGGCGGCATTACAGAGTCTGATGTACTTCTCGCAGACGCATCTGATGCGCTAATTATCGGTTTTTATGTAACCGCAGAAGAAAAAGCGCGTTTACTGGCAGAGGAAAAAGGCGTGGAGATCAGGCTTTATAAGATTATTTATGATGCAACTAACGAAATAAAGGCTGCAATGGAAGGAATGCTGGAACCTGAAAAAAAGGAAGTGGCATTAGGTTATGTTGAAATCAGACAGGTGTACAATATTTCCAAATACGGTAATGTTGCAGGATGTTACGTAAAATCTGGTAAAATTACAAGAAATTCATTTGTTCGTTTGATTCGGGAAAATATTATCATATATGATGGGAAGTTAGAGTCATTAAAAGTCATGAAAGATGATGTAAGAGAGGTGAAAGCTGGATTCGAATGTGGTTTAAAAATAGCCAATTTCAATGATATCAAAGTCGGTGATATCGTAGAGGCATACGAAATACAAAAGATTGCCAGAACCCTTTCTGTATAACAAAAAATATTTTACAGATTTTCCGCGTATGTTTATTACATTTGCGTGGTAAAAAACGGTAAAATTAAAAAATACTTGCACCTCGCTACTTGTATACGGAGGAAGATATCCCGTATATGTTTTTTTCAAAGATGCTATGCTTTCGCTAAACACAAAGCCAAATTCTTGTTGTCAAATGAAAGAAAGCAATATTTATCCAAGGTAGCGCAATAGCTGCGTTGATTTTAAAAAGAGAGTATATTTTGTTGGTACGTTAAAATAATTAATGTCAACAATTAAATCAATTTTACTCATGCAGATCTATGAATTTGGAATTTTGCAAATCTGACGACACCATGGTTGGTTTGTTGTGTGTACGATTGATTATCCGTAATGCGAGAACTTTAAAAGAAAAACGACGTGTCATAAAAAGCTTAAAAGATCGTGTAAAAAATAATTTTAATGTCTCGATATCGGAAACAGGTGTATTGGATAATTGTCAGTATTCTAACATGGGAATTGCGATGGTGGGAAACGATAAACAGTACGTAAACAGCACCCTTTCCAATTTAATTAATATGTTTGAATGTGCGCCCTCATTTGAACTTGCCGGTTACCGTATGGAATTTATTTATTCCCAGTCGTAATAAAATGTTTCGTGGGAATTTATTTTTATAAAAGGCGGGTTGATTGCAGCTTATGTCTACAAGAAGAGCGGAAAGACTATCTGAATTTATTAAACAGGAAGTAAGTAAAATTATTCTTTATAAAGTAAAAGATCCAAGGCTGAGTTTTATAACAGTAACCGAGGTAGATATATCAGCAGATTTGAAAAATGTAAAAGTCTTTGTTTCTGTGCTTGGTGACGAATCAGAGCGGAAAAACACCCTGTGTGGGCTGGATCATGCCAAAGGATTTATACAGGCGGAATTGGGGTCTTGTTTGCGGATAAAATATACCCCTCACTTGAAATTTTGCCTGGATGAATTAACGGAAAAACGTAATCGTATCTTAAAAATTATTGACGAAGCAGTTCGTGGAAGTTCTGTAATTGAAAAGAATGGGCCGGAAGAATGAAAACATTAAATTTTGGTTTGCCGAAAGGCAGTTTGCAAGAATCTACTATTGACATGATGAAAAAAGCGGGTTATACGGTTCGCGTTAATTCGAGATCATATTACCCTACAATTGATGATGATGAAATAACTATAAGATTAATTCGGCCGCAGGATATGTCAAGGTTTGTGGAAAGAGGTATTATTGATGCGGGCCTAACAGGTGCAGACTGGGTAAAAGAGGCAGGTTCTGACGTTAAAGTAGTGGTGAACCTTGTCTATGCGAAACAACAACTTACAAAAGTCAAATGGGTATTGGCAGTTCCGGAGGATTCAGAAATAAGGTCTGTGGAAGATTTAAATAATAAAAGCATCGCTACGGAGTTGGTTAATGTTACCAGACAATATCTTGCGGAGAAAGGAATTGTTGCTGATATTGAATTTTCTCATGGTGCTACAGAAGCAAAGGCGCCTGATTTGGTCGATGCGATCGTAGAGCTTACCGAAACAGGCAGCAGTCTCAGGGCAAATAAACTTCGCGTAATAGATACAATTATGGAGTCGGCAACCCAGCTTATCGCTAATCACCAGTCATGGAAAGATGATTGGAAACGTACAAAAATAGAAAATCTTGCCATGCTTTTTGAAGGAGCAATCATTGCACGTGAAAAAGTTGGATTGAAAATGAATGTACCTGGAGAATCCCTGGAAAATGTGTTAAAACAATTGCCTGCACTTAGAAAACCCACGGTCTCTACCTTAAGCGAAGGCGCCGGCTATGCGGTTGAAACAATGGTAGATGAAAGCATCGCGAGAAACATTATTCCGGCGTTAATCAGGGCTGGGGCTGAAGGAATTATTGAATATCCATTAAATAAAGTAATACTTTAAAGACCCGTAACTATTTAACCAATTGAAGCATTATAGCACCAACATGCCTCTTTCCCCTCAGTTAATAGTCTCTATTTTTTTAAGTAGGCTCGATACGGACAACCGGTAGCTGTATACGGATTCGTATATCGTATTTTGCATTGGGCAGAGGGATTGCTTCGCCAGTAGTAACTTGCTATTTTATTTAAAACTTGCAAAGTGTAAAAAGAAATATGAAATGTTTTGTAAATCATTTACCATTACTGTTTTATTCGTAATTGTCTTCTTTCTGGAGTTTTTGGGATGTAGTAATGTTACCATTAGGCAAAATTCTCCCGTATCCGGTGAAGAGGTATTTATACTATTAAAAAAAAAGGATGATGCGTTTTCCTACTTTAGTGCGGGATACTTTTTTTTACTAGAGAGAAATTGGGAAATGGCTGCTGATAATTTTGAAAAGGCGAATGAAATAGACCCCACTTCTGAGAGGATCATAAAGCATTTGGCTACCTGCTATTTTCAATTAGGCGAGAATAAAAAAGCTATCAGTGCCCTCGAAAAACTTGCGAATCAAACCCCACAGGAATTCAGCTTTCATTACACACTGGCCACTCTCTATGAAGCGGTTGGCAAAAAGAAAGAGGCAATTTCGGAATATGAATATGCCAGAAAATGTAAAATTACCAAACTGGACGATGTGTTTCTGGCAGATGCCCTCTATAGGCTTGCAAATATTTATATAGAACTGGGCATGATAGAAAAAAGTGCGGAGTGTTTTAAAACTATGTTTAATATGAACATTATTACCCGTCCGGCAAAGTTTCATTATGAAATTGGATTAAAATACTTTGAGAAAAACAT
>MHYI01000307.1:26800-26942 GCA_001828295.1 Planctomycetes bacterium RBG_16_41_13
TTTTGATAGCAAAAAAATATGACAAGGAATTAATTTTTTCGAGCTTTTATATAACACTATGCTATGATTTTTTAAATGATTATGATACTGCGGTTGAAGAAGCGAAGGAATTTCTTCTTAAAGAACCTGAAAATTGGGTAAT
>MHYI01000307.1:27040-29554 GCA_001828295.1 Planctomycetes bacterium RBG_16_41_13
CAGTAAGAATCCAAGAGAATATTTTTTGCTCTGTCAGATATACAGTAACCAGAACAAAATTGGCGAAGCGATAAAAACAATTGAAAACATGAGATTGTTACCATTAGAAGCAGAAACAGAAAAGGATGTTCACTTTATGTTGGCCAATCTTTATTACCAATGTCAAAAATATGACAAGGTGGAAGAAGAATTGCGTTTGGCCATAAAGGTAGACCCTGATTTTCACGAGGCCAACAATTTTCTCGGATATTATTTTGCGGAAAATAACAGAAACATTGACGAGGCAATTACATTAATCAGGAGAGCCCTTAACTCTCAACCAAAAAATGGAGCGTATCTTGATAGTTTGGGTTGGGCATACTATAAAAAAGCGCAAATAGAAGAAAGAGATGATTATTTACTCATGGCGCTTCAAATGCTGGAAGAGGCGACTAAACTATTGGAAGATCCGGATATTTTAGAGCATCTGGGAGACGTGAATTATTGCCTGGGCAGTTGGCACGATGCGCTGGGCGCTTGGGAAAAGGCAAAGGTATTGTATGAAAAAATACACGTCTATGAAAAACAATTGGAAAATGTGACACATAAAATTGACAAAATAAAACGTCTCATTTCTTTGGAAAAAAACAGTACAAAAATAATAAAACGTCATTTAGAGAAAAAAATATAGTTTGAAAAATTAAATTCTATGTATTTAAATGGGGAATAATACACTTGGCAGGACATTCACATTGGGCTGGGATAAAACATAAAAAAAGCATTGCTGATGCTAAAAGAGGCAAGGTGTTTTCTAAAATATCCAGGATGATTACTATCGCTGTCAAAAAAGGCGGTAGCGACCCTAATATGAACCCGAAACTGGAACTTGCAATAAGTAAGGCGCGGATGGCAAATATGCCAAAAGACAACATAGAGCGTGCGATACAAAAAGGTATCGGTACGGGAGGTGATAATATCGAATTGCAAGAATGCTTGTTTGAAGGGTATGGGCCAAATGGAATAGCAATAATGGTAGATGCGTTAACCGATAATAAAAATAGAACCGTACCAGAACTAAGAAAACTATTTGAAAAGTTTGGCGGCAATATGGGTGAAACAGGTTGCGTTTCCTGGATGTTTGAAAAAAAAGGCATTATATTGGTGAACAATAATGTTTGCGTAGAAGGTGAATTTATGATGCTGGTGTTAGATGCGGGTGCAGAGGATTTGCAAACAGTGGGGGAGTATTATCAAGTGTTATGTGCTCAAACAGATTTGGATGCAGTTAAAAAAGCTATTGAAGATCAAAATATAACCATAGAGAATGCAGAAACAAGCTGGCTGGCAAACAATACTATAGAGGTGGAAGGAGAAGCATATCGAAAAGTGCTTCAGCTTATCGAGGCGCTAGAAGATCACGATGATGTAAATAATGTTTACTCAAATCTGAACCTTACACAAGAAGTTTTTTAGGCTGAAAAGTAAACTTTTTCCCAAGAGTATCAATTTTGTTTTTTTGAAAGGTTAGGTGTGTTACTTGCACATGGATGGAAAAAGCACGCAGGGATTAGCGTAGCGTGCATGCTTATTTTACCCCTCTACACACGATTGGTAAAACCATATTTTTGTTGCTATTTTTCAAAAAACCAGACTGTTATCCTTTGTTTATTTCGTTTTACGCGGGTAATTCATCTGGTGAAAGATGCTCCTCTTTATCACCCTTGAATGAAATATCCTTCTTTTTTAAATGTAATAACTCGAGTACTTGTTCTCCGTCAAGTACTTCGCATTCTTCGAGTTTTTTTATCAATACATTGAGCTTATCCCGGTTGTCCCGAATTAATCTTCTCGCTTTTTCGTAACATTCATTAATGATTTTTGTCACTTCTTCGTCAATTGTAACAGCGGTTTTTTCACTGTATTCCTTTTCCTGAACAAGATCATGACCTAGGAAAATATTACCCGATTGTCTGCCAAAAGTCTGAGGGCCTATTTTCTTACTCATACCAAATCGGCAAACATAATTTCTTGCTAGTTTTGATACCTTTTCAATATCATTTTGGGCTCCAGTTGAAATTTCATCCAAAATAATTTCTTCGGCGGCCCTGCCTCCGAGCAAGACACAGATATTTTCCAACAATTCAGATTCCGTTGTTAAATACTTATCTTCTATCGGCAATTGCATGGTATATCCCAAAGCAGCTGTTCCTCTGGGGATTATGGAGACTTTATGTACCGGATCGGTTTTGGGTAATACAGCGGCAATAAGAGTATGGCCTGATTCGTGTATAGCTACAGTTTTTTTCTCGGTTTCACTCATAATCCTGCTCTTCCGCTCAGGTCCTGCCAAAACTCTGTCAATTGCAGCCTCAATATCTTCCATTCCAACAGAATTTTTATTGTGCCTCGCCGCAAGAAGCGCCGATTCATTAATAACGTTTGCTAAATCGGCTCCGGTAAAGCCGGGCGTGCGTTTTGCTATCGTTTTAAAACTAACATCCGGATCTATTTTTACACTTTTTGCATGAACTGCCA
>MHYI01000307.1:29569-32351 GCA_001828295.1 Planctomycetes bacterium RBG_16_41_13
CAGAAAGATCAGGCCTGTCGATCGTTATTTGGCGGTCAAAGCGCCCTGGACGTAATAAGGCGTTATCTAAAACATCCGGACGATTTGTTGCCGCAATAATGATTATGCCCTTTTGTGAATTAAAACCATCCATTTCTGCCAAAAGCTGGTTTAAGGTTTGTTCCCGCTCATCGTGCCCCCCGCCAAGCCCCGCGCCCCTTTGCCGTCCCACACTATCAATTTCATCGATAAAAACAATACATGGCGCCTTTTCCTTTGCCTGCTCAAACATATCCCGCACACGAGCAGCGCCCATGCCGACGAACATCTCTACAAAATCCGAACCGCTGATAGAGAAAAAATGTACCCCGGCTTCTCCCGCAACTGCTTTTGCAAGCAGTGTCTTTCCCGTGCCTGGAGACCCTATCAAAAGAACGCCTTTTGGAATTTTCCCCCCTAGTTTTTGAAATCGATCGGGATAAGCAAGAAAATCCTTAATTTCCCTTAATTCTTCCTTTGCTTCCTCGCATCCGGCGACGTCGGCAAAGGTTATTTTTTGTGTGCCATTATCAGAATAAAGTTTAACTTTTGCTTTGCCAAAAGACATGAAAGGGGAACCCATGCCGCTAAATTTCTTTAATAACAAAAACCAGACAAGCGTCATAACACCGAAAGGTATTATCCACCACATAATCATGCTTTTTAGGAAATTATTTTCCGATGCACCTTTAAAACGTACTTTTTGTTCCTCAAGTTCATTCACTAGCGTCTGGTCTTGTATAGGAACAGTAAAAAACGCAATCCTGTCTTCTTCACCACTTTCCGCGGAAAGTTTTTTATAGTAGCCTCGAATAATATTTTGACCCACGGTGCACTCGGATATATAACCCTTCTTGAGATAGAGTCTAAACTGGCTATAAGACATTTCTTCTGCTTTTGGAGAAAAAAACATCTGTGCCAGATATACAATAGCAAAGAAAAGGAGGATGTAACCAAAGGAATAAGACCGCCGTTTGTTCTTTTTTATGGGATGTTTATCTTTGATCATGTAATTAATAAAATAAAATATAAATGCTCAAAAAGATAGAAGAAACAATAAATTATATTAGAAAATAAGTCTATTGTCAAAATTTAAATCCCTGCTTCCAAGGATGATGTCAAAGTCCCGCTTAAAAAAACGGATATGCCAAAGGCAGGTGAAAGGATCTGCGGTGAATAGAATAAAAATTGGCGAATATAATGGACTGGATTTTCAAGACCTGTAGTACTGAAATGTACCCGCTGAGGAGGGCGGATAAAAAAAATACGCATACCGCCTGTCAATTCAGGCATATGCTTCGCCATTAAATGCTGGCGGGTAAATAAAAAACTTGACTTATCGCCTGCTTCATACCTATAATATCGCCACTGCATTAGTGATGTATGAATGGAGAATTAATGGGGCAGATAGCTCAGTTGGTAGAGCACAGGACTGAAAATCCTGGTGTCGACGGTTCGATCCCGTCTCTGCCCACCACTTACAATCCTTCAAAGACCTCCCGCTTTTATCACCCGTATCTTACAAACACAGCAATACAAAAAAGCAACGTTTTTCCTATTGCAAGTGAATGCGTAAATTTTTTACAAAAACACAAATATACGGTATAGTGTTACCTTATACAAATACAATGGAAATCGTGGCAACATTTCTGGAAAAGCAACGTATCCTTAAAAATACCTTTCAAAACATTTCACTCTCAGAAAGTCATTGTTTTATAGTTTTATAAATAAATTATTTTTCAGGAACCAAAGGAAAATGAAAAAAGGCCTCTTTGTTTTGTTATGGTGTACAACGATAATTTTTGCGGGCAGTGTCTCCTCAAATACATTTACATTGGCAACGCAGGCAACTGCTGAGGTAAAACGGTCAAATCAGCAAACCAGTGATTTTATATACAAGGAGTTTGAAGAATTTGTTAAGGTAATAAAGGCGCTACAGGAAAAGTATGTTGAAGAATTAGATATTAACACTATTTTTACAAACGCATACCGCGGAATGCTGTCGGAGCTGGATCCATTCAGTCAATATATAAGCCCTGAAGAATTAGAAGAGCTTAAGATCGAAACGGAAGGGGAGTTTGAAGGTTTAGGTATCGAAGTAATAGTCAGGCATGGGTTAATAACCGTAATAACCCCCATACTCGATTCTCCAGCGTTCAAGGCAGGTATATTGGTAGGAGATCGCATTCTCAAGGTTGATGGCATACCAACAAAAGATATAACTATTCGTGAGACCGTAAAATTGCTTCGGGGGAAGCCGGGTACGACAACAACCCTTACCGTTTTGCATGAGGGAGAATCTATGCCGGTGGATATTACAATACAGCGGGCAAAGATCCATGTAAACAGTATAAGAGACGTAAAAATAGTGGATGAAACGGAGAAGATTGGCTACTTAGCGCTGATAAATTTCCAGGAAAACACCGTTGATGATCTGGATAAAACAGTGAAAGAATTATTGAAGCAAGGCATGGAAGGTTTAATATTGGACTTGAGATTTAACCCTGGAGGATTGTTGAGCGCTGCCGTGGGTGTTTCTGACAGATTTTTAAAGAAGGGCGTTATTGTTTCAACCCGAGGCAGAGGTCCTGACCAAAACATTCTATACCGCGCCCGCAGGGGCGGCTCCTATCCTGATTTCCCGCTGGTAGTACTGGTAAATAACGGAAGCGCCAGCGCATCTGAAATTGTCGCCGGGGCGATAAAGGATAATAAGCGCGGTTTGCTGGTAGGCATGAAAACATTTGGCAAAGGATCTGTGCAG
>MHYI01000308.1 GCA_001828295.1 Planctomycetes bacterium RBG_16_41_13
TGAACAAAGCGAATGGAAGGCTGCAATTTATCTTTCTAAACGGACGTTATATTAAAGATACGGCTATTTACCGTGCAATCAGCGACGCTTACCATGGGAAATTAATGAGCAAACGATACCCGATAGTATTTTTATTTTTAACGGTTGCGCCGTCTGAGGTGGACGTCAATGTCCATCCCACAAAAACGGAGGTAAGGTTCCGGAATAAGAGTGTTGTTTTTAATTATGTGCTTTCTACGCTAAAAGACGCCTTGAATAAATCACGACCCAAATCCATTGATATAGTGACGCCGGAAAAAACATTTCAAAGAGACTGGGGAAACACGGATACAGTTGATTATAGAAACACCTCTTTATGGGAACAATTTCCTTTTGAAAAAACAGTAGAAAAAACGCCCTCGCCAGGGCCATCTACGGATGTGAAGCACACTACTGCGCCGCCAATAAGAGAAGAGATATCTGTTGGGAAAGCGATTGTCTCCGGCAAAAAAAGGTATTTTCAGATACATAATGCCTTTATTGTAGAAGAGACGAGTGAGGGATTGAATATTATAGACCAGCATGCCTTGCATGAAATAATCCTGTACCATGCGATATTGAAAGGAATGCAGTCCTCTCAATCTCCCCGCCAGCGATTGCTGATACCGGAACTTGTGGAATTGAACCCAAAAGACTTTTTTTTCGTATTAAGCATAAGAGAACAACTGGAAGGCATTGGCATAGAGATTGAGGAGTTTGGAAGCAATACCATAATGATTCGTTCCTTTCCACAAATTTTGAAACATTTAAATGGAAAAGAATTTATAGAAAACCTGACGCATGATTTTGGCGAAGAAGATTCCCGAAAGGGCAATGAAGGTGTCATGAATAAATTAGTCAATATCATGGCATGCAAGGCTGCTGTAAAAGCGGGGCAAAGACTGGAGTATCAGGAAATAGAAGAACTCATGGAAAAGAAAAAAAATATCAATGCCTATACAAATAACTGCCCCCATGGCCGGCCGACTACACTATCACTTTCTTTGGATGAATTGTATAAACATTTCAAAAGAAAATGAGCCATTGAAAATGAAGGAATGGTTATCCTATGTTTTTTTATAAAGAGACTTTAAGCACATTCTTTCGATTAAAAACCCTTGACTTTTAATTTTACCGCGGATAAGCTTTTTTCAAAGCTTCAGGTAAAAAAGTAATGTTCGTCCAATTGCCCGTCCCTTTTACGAAAAAGTGTAGCGTTTTGTAATACCTTTCTTTAAAAACCATTTCTTTCCGGAGCCATACATGTTTGAACTTATAATCGATACGGATTTTGCAGCGGCACATAATCTTCGGGGATATAAAGGACAGTGCGAAAATCTTCACGGCCATAACTGGAAGGTTCAGGTTGTTTTGAAGTCAGAAAAGCTGGACAATCTTGGAATGGTTATTGATTTCAGAGAAGCAAAAAAGCTTATCGGAGACGTTACAAAAAAATTTGATCATACATACTTAAATGACATGGAACATTTTAAGGCCGAAAACCCAACCACCGAAAACATTTCCAGAATGATCTACGGAGAATTGACAAATGCCATGCCGTCAGGCATAAAGGTCGAAAAAGTTACTACGTGGGAATCAGACCGATGTGGCGCAACGTATTTTGAATAAGGATTTTTTTTAATAATGTCTGTAAAGCATATTATTATTCAGGTAGCCCTTGATTTTGTGGACATTCACAGGGCGATAAAGGTTGCCCGTGAGTCAATCGAAGGGGGCGCTGATTGGCTGGAAATAGGCACCCCGCTTATAAAAAGCGAAGGAATGAATGCCATTCGCCGGCTGAGAGAAATATTTCCCGATACGACGCTGATTGCTGACATGAAAACTATGGATGCCGGACGCGTAGAAATGGAAATGGCTGCAAAAGCAGGCGCCAATATTGCGGTGGTAATGGGCAATGCGCCTGGCGCAACTATACGGGAATGTGTATTGGCCGGTAAAAATTATGGCATAAAAATATGCGCCGATTTTATGGATGCCGACGCAATTGATGAACGTGTCGGAAATGTTGAAAAATGCGGGGTCGATTATATTTCAATCCATACTGCAATCGACGATCAAATGCGAGGAAAAACACCTTTTGATGTCTTACGACACATATGCGAAAATGCGCATACGCCTGTTGCTGTCGCAGGGGGCATAAACTCTGAGAATGTTGTTGATGCGGTCAATGCCGGGGCGCAAATTGTAATTGTTGGCGGATATATCAGTAAATCGGAAAACGCCAGGGATGCGGCAAATAATATCAGGCAAGCGGTTAAAGAAAACAGAAGAATTCAAACCGGTTTTTTCAAAAGAGTAACCCGTGAAGACGTCCGGAATGCGTTTATCAAACTTTCGACTGCAAACATATCCGATGGCCGTCATCGCGCGAAAAGTATTGTAGGGCTGTATCCTGTAAATCCGTCCATAAAACTCATAGGCACTGCCGTCACCGTTCGAACGTATCCCGGCGACTGGGCTAAGCCGGTAGAAGCAATAGATATTGCGAAAGAAGGGGATGTAATCGTAATTGATGCCGGTGGAACGGGGCCTGCCGTATGGGGAGAGCTGGCTACGCACAGCGCTATACAAAAAAAATTAAGCGGTTTGGTAGTTTATGGGGCGGTCCGCGATACGGCGGAAATTAAGCAATTGAATTTTCCCGTGTATACAAAATTAGTCATGCCTGATGCGGGAGAACCCAGAGGATTGGGGGAAATTAATGTGCCGCTGAATATCTCCGGAATTCAAATCATGCCGGGAGATTGGATAATTGGGGATGAGGATGGGCTCATGGCAGTGCCTCAGGCGGAATCTGAAATTAGCGTTAACTATGGCATGGATTGTCTGGAAAAAGAAAATAGGATTCGTAAAGAAATATTATCTGAAAAAAGTTCTTTAGGAAGAGTGACAGATTTGTTAAAATGGGAGAAGAAATAATGTTTTCCCACGGAAAGATTTATGGGGGTGACAAAGCATGAAATGTGAATCCTGCAACAAAAAATACGCAACCGTGCACTTGACGGAAATCGTTGGCAATGTTAAGAAGGAACGGCATCTTTGTGAAGAATGTGCGCAAGGGGTAGGCACGCAGATTGCCAAGGTTCCTTCTCCTACAGAAATATTAACAAATCTTATTAATCAGGTTGCTCCGGGGATAAGCGAGTTATCCAAGATTGTCTGCCCTGTTTGCGGATTATCATATTTGGAATTTCGTTCACACGGGAGACTTGGTTGCCCTATGGATTATACTGTTTTCAGAAAGGGGTTAATCCCTTTGCTTGAAAAAATGCATAGCAGCGCACAGCATGTGGGAAAGGTACCTTCCAGGGCGGGGAAAGAAATGATTAAAAAAAATGAACTCATGCAGCTTCGAAATGAATTGAATAAATCAATCGAAAAGGAAGATTATGAAAGGGCGGCTGAGTTGAGAGATAAAATATACGAACTTTCGGGCGATAATAATGAAAATAAGTGATTTGGCTGATAATACAGGTGAATGGCTTAGGGGAACGGGACCAGAATCTGACATTGTTATAAGCAGCAGGATTCGTCTTGCGAGAAATGTGGCAAAATATCCCTTTCTTTCCCGTGCTAATGTAAAACAAAAGAAGGAACTTGAGGAACTTATAAGAACAAAGATCATAGAAGCGGATGTTGCCCCTGCCCTTAGTTATATTAACCTGTCAGAACTTTCTTCTGTTGACCGGCTGTTTCTCGTTGAAAGACACCTTATTAGCAGGGAACATGCCGAAGGCGAAAAAGAAAGAGGCGTCGCTTTTGAAAAATCGGAAAATATTAGCGTTATGGTCAATGAAGAGGACCATATAAGAATACAGGTGATCCGTTCCGGCCTTGAGCTTCGGGAAACATGGAAAACGATAGACATTATTGATAACAAACTGGAAAGAAAAATAAACTATGCGTATTCATCGCAATTTGGATATTTAACGGCCTGTCCCACAAATGTTGGTACGGGGATGAGGGCATCGGTAATGCTTCATTTGCCGGCGTTGGGAATGACACATCATATAGAAAAAGTATTTAATGCCGTAATGAAACTTGGCTTGGTAGTAAGGGGGTTATACGGAGAAGGGACGCAGGTCTCCGGGGATTTATATCAGATTTCAAACCAGTTTACCCTTGGAAAATCAGAGGCCGAAATTATTGAAATTATTGAAGGGGTAATTCCCAGGATTACCAGTTACGAACGGATTGCAAGAAAGGCCCTGATCGCTGAAAGCAGGGAACAACTGGAAGATCGCGTGTGGAGGTCATACGGGATGCTGAAGGTTGCACGCATGATTACTTCGGAAGAAATCATGCATCTTCTCTCGCAAGTGAGGATGGGCGTTAATTTGGGAATTATCAACGATATTGAAATGAAAACATTAAATGAACTTTTTGTTCTTACTTTACCAGGACATTTACAAAAGTTAGAAGGGCGCGAGCTTACTTCTTCGCAAAGAAATATAATTCGTGCGTTGTATGTAAGGAAACGGCTTGAAAAGATAGAAACTTTGAAAGGATAGGTGTTTTATGTTTGATCGATTTACTGACCGTGCCAGAAAGGTTATGGCCCTTGCGCGGGAAGAGGCAAGGCGGTTTAATCACGAGTATATTGGGACAGAACATATATTATTGGGGCTGGTAAAAGAAGGAAGCGGCGTTGCGGCTAATGTGCTGCAAAATTTAGATATTGAATTAAAGAAGATACGTCTTGAAGTAGAAAAAATAGTGCAAGGCGGATCTGATCTGGTATCAGTAGGGCAGCTTCCGTTCACGCCCCGCGTAAAAAAGGTGCTGGAATATGCGATGGAAGAGGCGCGGGCGTTGGGACATAATTATATAGGAACGGAGCACTTATTGTTGGGTTTGTTGAAGGAACAGGAGGGTGTAGCCGCGCAGGTATTATTGAACCTTGGCGTTAAACCTGCAGAAGTACGGGAGGAAGTAATTGGTTTGCTGGGGTCGGAATCGGCGCAAAACAGTCAATCACAGGAAAAAGAAGAAAAGAAAGGCCGTTCCAAAACTCCGGCGCTCGACTCTTTCGGGCGCGATCTTACACAGCAGGCCAGGGAAAAAGAACTTGATCCGGTTATTGGAAGGAAAGATGTGATTGAACGTGTTGTTCAGGTCTTATGCAGGCGAACAAAAAACAATCCTGTTCTTCTGGGGGAAGCCGGCGTAGGAAAAACTGCGATAGTTGAAGGCCTTGCACAGGTAGTGGTTCACGGGGATGTTCCTGAATTGCTGAGAGGGCGCAGAATAGTAGCCCTTGATCTCGCAATGATGGTAGCCGGTACGAAATACAGAGGCCAGTTTGAAGAGAGGATCAAGGCGGTAATGTCAGAAGTAAAAAGGGCAAAAAACATCATACTCTTTATTGATGAGTTGCATACCCTTGTTGGAGCGGGAGGGGCAGAGGGCGCCATTGATGCATCCAATGTTTTAAAACCCGCCTTATCCCGTGGAGAAATACAGTGTATCGGCGCCACCACCTTGGACGAATACAGAAAATATATCGAAAAAGACGGTGCGCTCGAGAGAAGGTTCCAGACAATTATCGTGGAGCCGCCTTCGAAAGAAGAAACGGTTGAAATACTAAAAGGACTTCGCGAACGTTATGAATCCCACCACAAAGTAAGAATTACCGACGAGGCATTAGAAGCCGCTACTGAACTTTCCATTCGTTATATCACCGGAAGATTTTTGCCCGATAAAGCTATTGATATAATCGATGAGGCGTGCGCCAGGCTAAGACTCAAAGCAACCACGCAACCGCCGGATGTAAAACATCTGGAAGACGAAATTATCAGGCTGGAAAAAGAAAAAGATGAGTCCGTGGCAATACAAGATTTTGAAAGGGCGGCACGGTTAAGGGATAAAGCGGACAAAATGAAAAAGAAAAAGGAAGTTGTCGAAAAAGAGTGGCGGGAAAAACATGCCGAAGTGGAAGGGGAGGTTGATGTTGAAATTGTTGATGAAGTAGTGTCGAAAATGACCGGCATACCTATCTCACGAATAGAATCGACAGAGGCAAAGAAATTGCTTCATATGGAAGAAGAGCTTCATAAAATGGTAATAAGCCAGGAAGAGGCGACCAGGGCAATTTCCAAGGCAATCAGAAGATCACGCGCAAGGCTAAAGAATCCAAACCGCCCTGTGGCCTCTTTTATTTTTGTAGGCCCTTCCGGTGTTGGCAAGACACATTTGGCAAAAGCTCTCGCTAAATTGATTTTTGGAGAAGAAGGTTCTCTGGTACAGATTGATATGTCAGAGTACATGGAAAAGCACAGTATTTCACGATTAATCGGAGCTCCTCCGGGTTATATCGGTTACGAGGAAGGCGGGCAGTTAACGGAAAAAATTCGCCGCCGGCCTTATGCAGTTGTTTTATTAGATGAAATTGAAAAGGCGCACCCGGATGTTTTTAACATGATGCTACAGATCATGGAGGAAGGAAAACTTACCGATAGTTTCGGCAGGCATGTTGATTTCCGAAATGTTATCATCATTATGACCTCAAATATTGGCGCGGAGGTTATTAAAAATCAGGCCTCTTTGGGGTTTCGCAAAGCTTCAGAGAAGGATAACTACGAGGTAATGAAAGAGCAGTTGAAAAAGGAGGTAGAAAAACATTTTCGTCCGGAGTTTCTAAACAGAATAGATAATATTATTGTTTTTAAACCTTTAAACAAAGATGATTTGAAGAAGATTGTTGAAATTGAACTTGTTGACGTGAAAAAGAGATTGGAACCGTACCAGATAAGCATCACAATGACGGACAAAGCATTAGATTTCCTTATCGAAAAGGGATACGATCAAAATTTTGGTGCCCGGCCACTCAGGAGGGCTATTGAAAATTATTTAGAAGACCCTCTTTCTGAGGAAATTTTGCAAGGACGATTCGAAGGAAAATCCAATGTAAAGGTTTTATTGCAAGATGGCAAGCTGGTGTTTGAAGATATCGTTGAAGACCCGGAACCGGTGCTGGTAAATGCCGAAAATGGCATTTAATTAATTTGCGGTATGCCAACAAAGTAGGGGCGAAGCATTTGCCAGTTTATAGCAAATGCTTCGCCCTTACGCTATGCAAATAGAGTGTAACATTAAATAAAAATTTGTTGGATAACATTATTAAATAAAGCAGCATTATAGAATCATTTCCGGCATACATTTCTTTTCTTTTTAATAGCGGTAACAATAATCCTTTGAAAATATCCAGGCCCTGCAGGCGCCGCTTAATGTATTTTTATAACATGAATTTTGTTGGTAAAAATTTTAAAAGGGCTTTTTTGCCCTTTTTTATTTTGGTGCGCGAAACAATTGACGGGTGAATAACTCTCACGATACATGGCGAAAACATCTGTTGTTTACGTCTGCCAAAGTTGCGGATGGAAAAGTTTAAAGTGGGTAGGGCGTTGTGGCGGTTGCGGAGAATGGGATTCCACAGTAGAGGAATATAGTAATGATTCCGTTGGTGCTACTTCTTTGTCTGTCATGCTTGACAGACAACTTCCCATCCCAATAACTGAGATAAAACTCCAGGATTGTCCTTATATCGAAATGGGAATTGGCGAATTTGACAGAATCCTGGGGGGAGGTTTGGTTGCTGGTTCTGCGGTATTGATCGGCGGAACTCCGGGAATTGGCAAATCAACACTCCTTTTACAGGTATGCCAGCATGTCAGTCAAAAAGGATATACCACGCTCTACGTCACTGGAGAAGAATCCGTCGCTCAAACAAAACTCAGGGCGGAGCGGCTATCCGTATTGTCGCCTAAATTACTCGTTGTTTCTGAGACAAATTTAGATTTTATATTAGAAAATATCCACAACACACATCCTACCCTGGTGGTGATTGATTCCATCCAAATGATTTATAAGCCCCAGTTAGAATCCTCTCCGGGCACTGTTGCCCAGGTACGGCAATGCGCAAATGAACTGATTTTCACCGCGAAATCTACGGGTTCGGCAATATTTCTGGTAGGACACGTAACGAAAGAAGGTATAATTGCAGGTCCAAAGGTGTTGGAACACATGGCCGATACCGTTTTGTACTTTGAGGGAGAAAAATTTCAATGCTATCGCATTCTAAGGGTGGTTAAGAACCGATTTGGCTCCACGGATGAGATTGGAATCTTTGAGATGAGAAAAAATGGATTACATCCGGTTGACAATCCATCCGAGATTTTTATTTCACAGGGGATGAGAGGAAGCGCAGGTTCTACAATT
>MHYI01000309.1 GCA_001828295.1 Planctomycetes bacterium RBG_16_41_13
CTCTGCAAAAAGAAACATCCATCGTATTACTTATGCGCTACGACAACACATGACTACCATACCAGACAATTACCGCCACAAGGTATACAAATCCCTTCCTAAGCCGTAGTTATAGTGTTTTTTAATATACGCAAACTCCTCATCCGTATAAGGGACGGCTGTGATTTTCCAAAAAACTCATTATTACCTATTTACCTATTACCTATGAATAAATCTACAGAAGCGCAAGCGCATGTTGCCCATTAACTCAAAAGTAGCCGTCCGTTTGTATACACCCAAAATAGGGTATTTACAGATGTATTATTTTTAATATGCTATATGTTAGTGATTTTCTTTTAAAAAAATATTCTTGTTTCCATTTCCAAAAGACTTTTCGGGGTGTGGCCACACCCCGCCGGAAGAGGGGTATTTCCTTCACTGCCAACGTTGATTAGAAACGTCAGCCTGATCAATGGCGCCACTGCTTAGTTTTTTGAAAAATTCCAATAACAGCGATGTTTTACGCAACAAAGTAGGGGCGAAGCATTTGCTATAAATTGTCATAAATGCGTTCATACCCAAACGGGCAAATGCTTCGCCCCTACTTTTTCAAAAAACTAAAGGGGTGGGTAAAAGTGAATGCCATTGGGTTTTTGTCTTTTAAAACCCAAACTACATGGCTGAGTATAAGTTCCCTGAATAAATATTTAATTTTAAAGGTTGTGAATTCGTTATAAGCCCATCAACTTTACAGAGAATGTTCTCTGGAGTTCGGGTTAAACTTCCTAACAAGAAGAGGAGAAGGAAATGTTAAAGAAATGTGGGGTAGGTCTGGCTTTTGTTGGTGCATTGATGTTTGGTGTTTGTACAGTAAATACTGTGTTGGTGGACTCTGTTATGGCGACAAGTCATGAACAGGGGGAAAAGGACAAACCGGAACAATCGAGCCGGACGCGAGGTCCGGTATTGTGGAAAAAGGTTGTTATTGCTAAGGTACCGGCTGTAGTCAAGGCCGCAATTGACAAGGAAACCGCCGGCGGCACCATCAGGGAAATAATGGAAAAAGAGGTCGATGGCAAACTGTGTTATGCAGTCAAGTATGTCAAGGACGGTATGGAAAAAACAGCCGAATTCACAGAAGAAGGCACTGTTGTTGAATGCAAAAAGGTAGATATTGCTAAGGTACCGGCTGTAGTTAAGGCCGCAATTGAAAAGGAAACCGCCGGCGGCACCATCAGGGAAATAATGAAGAAAGAGGCTGATGGCAAGGTGTGTTATGCAGTCGAGTATGTCAAGGACGGTATGGAAAAAACAGCAGAATTCACAGAAGAAGGAAAAAGAAAATAAATGTTACCGATTGCAAGCGTTTTCTCAATATCAATATGTCAGCTAAATCCTGCAATCAGTCAATAACTGATTGCAGGATAAGGTTGAAAATGGATATATGAGGATAGATTTTTTAAAGACATGAGAAAGAGTTCTTATGTGGGTTAATCAGGTGTGAAGTGAAGTGCTTAGATGTTTTTTAATGGTTCGCTGCATCAAAAAGGATATAAAGATATGAAAAAGATTGAATTTATGGCAGCAATATTTGTCCTTCTTTTTTTTATGACGGCTTGTAGCAAGGAGACGCCTGAAAAAGCAGAAACCCAGGGATCGACAGAGGATGTCAAACGCGAAACAGTGGAAACTCTTGAAACGGAAAAAACTTACATGGCACAGCAAAAAGAGAAATACCAAAAGGATGCTGAGTCAACATTGGATTACCTCCGTAATAAGATAGAAGACCTTCAGGCAAAGGCAGAGCAAGCAGGGACAGATACCAAGGCCAGGTACAATGAGATAATTGAAGGATTACGAAAAAAGCAAGGAGAAGCACAAGAGAAATTAAATGATCTCAAATCGAAAAGCGCTGACGCATGGGAGGATGTTAAATCCGGAATGGATGCCGCCCTGGAAAATTTGAAGAATTCTTATAGCGATGCTGTTTCTCATTTCAAATCATTTTCGCACGAGCATGAGGACGGACGGTAATTAGAACCAGGAAGTCTTTTCCAACCGGGTTCTATACTGAAAAGGGTAATAAATAGAGATTTCTCTGTTCGAACATTAATCATAAAATTTGTTATTGTAAATAATTGCAACACCTTGGTTTTTTGAAAAAAGATACTTGTTAACATATTACAATTAAATTGGTTATGACTTTTAGTCCAAAATAGCACAAAAATTTTAAGCTGTTGCATAATAACCACTTACGAAATAGTTTTTCAAAATTCTAAAGTGTTACAAATAATTAGAGTTATTTTAAAATCACAATTTATAGACTTCCCGTGTATAATTTAACAGAAAACGGTTATCGTCGTTACAATTGCTGGGCTATCCGTCCATTCAGGATCCAATAAACTGTGCACAATAAATTGGGCACGCCCTGAAATTCTTATTTCCTTTTCTATCATTTGGTGCGTTCCTGATTTTTTGTGACTTCCGCCAGGTTTTAATGAAACGTTACAGTCGTGTTAACCCTGGCAGGGTTGTTTCGTCCTGACCCCATGAACGGTTACAAAAAATCGGGAATGCTCCCGCATGCCGAGTATCAGGATTGCTAAGTGCGGAGTTAAAGACAGGTAAGAGAAAATCATGAAGACCCAAAAGATGATTTACCATCTTATTTTGTGTATTTTAACGGATCTTGTGAAACAAGATAAGCAAACATGTACAAGTTTTGCAAAAATTAAAATTAAGGCCGTGATTTACTACATCAAAGCCATTCGATTTATACGGCGAATATGCATTGGTATAGTGCTTTTAATTTTGAGTTTAGTTGTCATGATCAGTGGTTTTATATTTTTGCATGTAGCGTTTCTTTATTATTTTCCTTTGAGTAAAGAAGTAAAAGCGTTCGTTCTCTTTTCACTGGGCATTTTCTATTTTCTGATCCCGCTAGCGGTTCTTCTTTACTTTACTTCGCAGAGATTTTGGATGAAATTTTCAAAAGCAAATACATTGATACAAAAAGTTTTGGGTACGGATTCTGAAGATGAAAAATAAACGAGAAAGGAGATGGCACTGTGGATAACCAAACGAAAGAAAATGCGGGAGACATATTAAAAATTGACGAAGCGCTTGAATTGCTGAATAGAGAGTTAAAAGGAAAGAGCGATGAGATTAGTCGGCTGATTAGTGAAAAATATTCAAATCTCAAAGAGATTATAAGTGGACCAACACACACGGGCAGTGAAACGATAGAAAAAACATGGCATACCCTGGAAGAGGCTGTTGCTAAGGGAGAGGAGAAAACGAAAGAAATAGGGATGGAAGTTGATCGAAAAGTTCGTGCTAATCCATGGTTGGCCGTAGGTATTGCTGCCGTTAGTGGCTTCCTCTTATGCTATATCATAGAAGCAGGCAAACGTTCAAAGTGATTAGCAGGTTTTTCGTTCTTTGATAATGCATTTTGTAGGCGAGAATTTAAGCAGGGAATTAATGCCTGCTTGAATTAGGCTGCCTTTGGCAGCGACTTTATTCTGTTGCTGATGTTAATGTAGAGACTCATTGCATGCGTCTCTACAAAATTATTGAAATTCCTAAACGTTTAAATTAGGCCTTCGGCTACTTTTCAGTATAGAGCGAAGAGACTCTTCGCTCTACATTCGCAATATTGAATTTCCTATATATTGAAATATTCAAAACTGTACAAAAAGATTCACCACTCTGAGCGGTTTCGTTCACATTCTTCTGGCGATCGTCATCGTGGTCATCGTGCTTAATATCATCCGCGGACGAAAATCTTCGTGGCCATTTTGTGAGGTCAGGTATGAAAATCAGTATTAGTTCACCCCCTCCCCTACTAAAATGTGGATTTTAAATTGATAGCAGGGTGGCACGGCTTGGGCACGCAATTGCATTGGAATATCTCGCTTCCATTTCATAAGAATTATTCGGTTCAAAAGAGGTCTTAAATAATGAAGGCATTAGTACCTTATAACCAAATGACTAATGACTAATGACTGTTTTAGTGCTTGTTTGGTTCTGGCTATGCCAGCTTAGGGAATTCCATGTCGTAACACTGTCTCACTGAAATTATTGATGGATATTTATTTCACCAAAAACCAGAAAAAAAGGAGGTGCCATGCTTAACAGGCGAGAGTTTTTAACACTGGCAGGCGTGGGCGGAGCAGCAATCGTACTTAATATTAACAACACTTTACATGCAGAAATAAAAAAGGAGGTAAAAATTATGCCATACACAGCAAAGGATTATTCGCAACTCATCGGGATGGAGGGATTCAGCGAAACGCTTTTGAAAAATCACTTCACCCTATATCAGGGGTACGTGACAAACACAAATAAGGTACTCGATACTCTCGGTCAGATGTTGAAGGAGGGAAAAACAGCAAGCCCTGAGTTTGCAGAATTGAAGAGACGGCTTGGGTGGGAATTTAATGGGATGAGGCTCCATGAATATTATTTTGAAAATCTTGGCAAGAAAAAAGGCGGCATTAACAAGGAGGGAACGCTTGCCAAAAAGATGACAGAGGAATTTGGTAGTTATGAGATGTGGGAAAAGGACTTCAAGGCAGTAGGAACCATGAGGGGAATCGGATGGACTGCACTCTATCAGGATAGCGCCAGTGGGAGACTCATCAACTTCTGGATAAATGAGCATGATGTTTCTCAT
>MHYI01000310.1:0-1448 GCA_001828295.1 Planctomycetes bacterium RBG_16_41_13
GATAGATACTACGGAAAGTTAACTGTCGAAAAAACAGAAACTATACTCAAGAGCTATTAAAAAGGAGAATTCAACGTGGAAAAATTAAAAAACCCTGACGACCTTCAAAAGTTCAGGAAATCTCTCGAATCCAAACATCGACCTGACATGGTGCGAATATTTATTTGCACAACAGGATGCAGGGCGCTTGGGGCAGAAGAAGTATGCAAGGCTTTCAAATCAGAAATTGAAAAACAGTCCCTTAAAGATAAGGCAGAAATTGTTGATACCGGTTGTCAGGGTCTGTGCGCCAGGGCGCCTGTATTGACCATAGAACCAATGGGTATTTTCTACGGGAGGGTGACAGAAACCGATGTCCCTGAAATTATTTCACGAACCATATTAAAAGGTGAGATCATCGAACGGCTCTGTTATACAGAAGCTGGAAAAAGAACCCCTTACATCCGGGACATCCCTTTTTATGGCAAGCAGAAGAAGATTGTCCTGAGAAATTGCGGCGCTATTGATCCCAAAAGTATAAATGAATATATACTCAGAGATGGTTATGCTGCTATCTCGAAAGCGCTCGCCAGCATGACGCCGGACGATGTCGTCAATGAGATAAAAAACTCAGGCCTGCGGGGCAGAGGCGGCGCAGGGTTTCCAACAGGAAATAAATGGGAATTCGTCAAAAAGGCAATTGGAGATATTAAGTACATTGTCTGCAATGGCGACGAAGGCGATCCTGGCGCTTTTATGGATAGGGCTGTTCTTGAAGGCGATCCTCATTCTGTAATCGAGGGAATGCTTATTGGCGCTTATGCTATCGGGTCAAAAAAGGGAATTGTATATGTGCGCGCAGAATACCCCATTGCCGTTGAACATTTGAATATTGCCATACAACAGGCAAAATCGCTTGGACTCCTTGGAGAAAATATCCTCGGAACCGGTTTTAGTTTTGATCTGGAAATCAAAATGGGCGCCGGCGCTTTTGTGTGCGGCGAAGAAACCGCCTTAATTGCCTCCATTGAAGGCAAACGAGGCATGCCTCGTCCCCGCCCTCCATTTCCCGCAACCAGCGGTCTTTGGGGAAAACCTACGAATATCAATAACGTAGAGACTTTTGCAAATGTGCCGATTATCATCCTCAAAGGGTCTGAATTCTACAAAGCCATTGGTACGGAAACCAGCAAAGGCACGAAAATATTCGCCCTTGCAGGCAACGTGAAGAATACCGGGCTTGTTGAGGTGCCCATGGGCACAACACTTCGTGAAATCGTTTTTGATATCGGAGGCGGAATTCCAGGTCGTAAAACATTCAAAGCAGCCCAGATGGGTGGTCCTTCGGGCGGATGCGTACCGGCACAGCACCTCGATCTCCCCATTGATTACGAAACGGTAAAAGAAGTGGGCGCTATCATGGGTTCGGGAGGACTTATTGTAATGGACGACTCTACCTCCATGGTTGA
>MHYI01000310.1:1456-2248 GCA_001828295.1 Planctomycetes bacterium RBG_16_41_13
GGTATTTCATGGAATTTTGCCAGGACGAATCCTGCGGAAAGTGTGTGCCCTGTAGGATTGGAACCAAGAGGATGCTCGATATCCTAACGCGAATTACCAAGGGGCAGGGAAAGAAAGAGGACATTGGTCTATTAAAAGAACTTGCCGAGGTTACCAAAACTGCATCCTTGTGTGGTCTCGGACAAACGGCAGCAAACCCTGTGCTCTCTACAATCCGTTACTATCTCAATGAATACGAAGAATTAATCAATAAAAAAGACACTCAAACTTTACCACAAGAGAGTCAAACAACGCGAACCTGAGAGTGGCATATGAAAGTACTCCTTATCGGTGCGGGAAAAGGTGTATCTGCACTCCTGACAATCTTACATGAAGATAAAGAAAAAGTGGCAAAGATGTTGTGGAAATTAGAAGAAAATAGTATATTTAATAGTTAGGCATAGATGTAGGTTTTCGCCTGCATAACTAATGATTATCTTATTTTTATGATTGTTTTTCTTGATTCTAGGTCAAATTAGTAATATGAAAATTATATCTATTACCGGAACAGCAAGCGGCGTGGGAAAAACGACAGTCGCCCAATTCCTATTGAGACATTTTGGGGACGTATCCGCCTTAAAAATCACGACGAAACACGAAGGCAACTGCCCCAGACACTCCGACTGCGATGTATGCGAAACAATGACACTCCCGTATAAAATTACGGTTGACCCGCTACAAATCGAACAGGATGGCAAGGACACGTCTCTTTTTAAAAACGCCGGCGCTCAGAATGTCGTCTGGCTGCAAACC
>MHYI01000310.1:2295-5365 GCA_001828295.1 Planctomycetes bacterium RBG_16_41_13
CAACAAAAGCGATTCAATCCTGGTGGAAGGAAACAGTTTCCTGCACACGCACGATGCCGATCTCTGCATCCTCGTTACCACTCCAAGAGAGTCTAAAATCAAGCGGTCTACAAGACAAATTATACCTAAGATAGACCTGGCCGTGATTAACAAATATGCCGATGACCATACGGATGATATCGCAAAGGCACGGGAAAGGTTGCATATGATTGGATGTTATGCGCCTGTCTTTGTTATAAGCCCGCTTCAGAAAAATTACAACCCAAACAAGGTTTTTCTCAACCACGTCAAAGAAACAATTGGACAGCCCGTTCAATCTTACAGCGAATCAGTATAAAGACTCAACGTTTAAATTACGCCTTGTGCAAATCAGAAGAACTCAATAATCCGTGTTATCGAAAAACATTCCTGGAGTTATGAGCACCTAAACAAAAACCCATTCTTTTGTCATTTCGACCCCTTCGCTTTGACTAGGACAGGCTCTTAAAATCATACAACTGGGCACTCATGGCAAAGTCTCTGCGATCGTTCGACTGATCTCACGACGTAGTCTTAGCGGTCTTTGCGGTGAACTGAACTGTTACTAAATTCGCAATTACTTTGGCAAAATAGCCCAGATACGGCACTGACCGCCTGAACCGCCTTCGATTTTGATGGGGGCAATAATAAGGGTAGCTCCCTTGGGCGGCAACTTATCCAGGTTGGCTACATTTTCAAGAATAAATTTTCTTGCACTATTAACAGTATGATGAACTATGAAGTCAGTACTGATTCCACAATCCCCACTGAGGGTATCGATACCAATCCCCTTGATATTCCTCTTTGTCACCAGGAAAGTGGTAGACTCTTTTGAATAACCGGGGAAGTGCATACTGCCTTTCTTATCAAAGTTTTTATAACCATCATAATCATGCCAGCGTTTACTCCACCCCGTATTCAATAGCACAATCGCCCCTTCGGGTATTTGCCCGTTATCTTTTTCCCACAGCAAGATGTCCGATGGCGAAAGGGTATAATCAGCGTCTTTTTCTACCTTGTCCGTTACATCGATGACAACTGCAGGACCGATCAGTTGTTCAAAGGGAATTTGATCAACAGAAGGCAGGCCTTCCTCAAAATGGTTAGGCGCATCAAGATGAGTTCCGAGATGTTCTGGTGTGCTGTATCTTCCGGAAAATACCCTGTCCTTTTTTAAATTCGCAATGACTTCGAACTTAAATGGGGTATATGGGCCCACAGGCCAGTAGGCATTTTTTTCATTCAAGGGATACGTCATGTCAATAACCGTAGCCTTACCCTTCATGACATCTTCAAGAACCCCTGCCCTCAAGCTTTGTCCAAATGAAAGCAATGTTATCCCCAATGTAAATATCTGCAGAAATATTTTCATACCATATTCTCCTTTTAATTTTAAGCGTATATCGGCAAAACTGAACTATCCTTAAACTGACCTATGTCGTCAGACGATTTTACATAGTGAGTGCAAAAAGAACTAATCTCATTGTCTGGTAAAAGAGGCAGGGAGAGATAATAGCGGAAAAAAGGGGCGTCCTCAAGAATAAAATTAGCTGTGGTTAGCAGATTTTTTAATCGGCGATTTCTACTATCTTTCCACCGCTAGGACTGCTGACAGTTGCCGCAATGCTGCCGCCAGAGTGGTCAAAGCGCCTGGTCGACGTCAATGCTAAAAATTCCACAAATTCATTTTGCATTTTAATACCTTTGCAGCTTTCTTTAAGATGATTTTAGGGTGGTATCTCTTAAAACTTGCCATTTTGGGGGAATTTCAACATCAGGTTTTTCGGACAAATCGCCGTTTCCACGAGGACAAGTATTTGGACTTGATACGGTCGATAAACTCAGAAACGAAATACGATCATCTCCCCATTTTCATGAGGACAAGATTATCATTAAAAATGTTCCTTCGCTCATTTCCTCGTGATAAGACTTGTCCTCGTGCAAACGGGGATGCGATAAGCCCCTTCAAATTCTATGCGCCATTGTCTTGCCATGGCAGACAAGGTAGCAATATTGCCTTTTATTGTCAATAATTTAATCACTAATCAAGGGAGACCCCTCTCACCCCTCCTTACCCCACTCAATTGCCCTCACCAATTCCCACATTCCTGCCTGCTTTTTTAAAAAGTTAGGCGCGGATTGATAAAAAACACTTATTATTCTTCTTCTTTAATTTTTGGTCTCACATCAAAAATAGTTAATGGCCCATGGGGATATCTCCCTCTACTTACCATTCCCTTCATGTTATGGTCATGGGCTACGCTGACACCAGGCCCATAATTGCACGACAGGCATTTCCTCTGGGAAGAAAAATCTGGAATCTTATACAAAATGTCATATCTCTCACCAGAGCCAATAAGCACAGTATCTTTTTCGTATGGATGGTGTAACTTTCTCCCATCAGTACCGATTACTAACCCATGATAACCGTGCGGATGCCATGCAAAGATATGGTCATACCCTATGACCATTAATCTGATTAAAACAGTCTCTCCCTCGTATGCAACAAGTCTTGTCTTTGGGTCATTGATTGTTGATAATGGATGATCTAATTTATCCATGAATATCCTGCCATTGAGCATAAAATAATTTGACTTCCAATCCAACCCACGCCTTATGTTTCCTTCATCCCTTAGCATCTCCATATATTCACTATCAACCTCGCTCATAAAAAGGGTATATTCCCTATCAAATTTATACCCATAGATTTTTTTAGGTTTTTTTTCTATAATCAACGGGAAATACATGCCGGACATGATATGGTTCATTGAATCCACGTGGCAATGCGCCATATACGACCCTTCAATGTTTTTTGGTATTGTTAACAAATACCTGTATGCCTCCCCTGGAAATACCGAAGGATAAGGTAGGTCTGGTACGCCATCAAAGGCAGGTATTAAATCTAACCCGTGAAAATGAATGGTATGAGGAATGTGATTAACACCCGAGTGTTCCTCGGTTTCATACCACCCTGCATTGTGTAGAACGATAACGTAATTCTTACCAGATGTTAAACGGATTTCGTCTCCCGGCACTTTTATTGGTAGTAATT
>MHYI01000310.1:5400-5722 GCA_001828295.1 Planctomycetes bacterium RBG_16_41_13
ACATTGGCAAAATCCTTCGCATGAGTATAACCCCAAAAATAAACTGATTCTCCATCAGCCATTTCCTGATAACCATCGGTTACATAAAGATGAAATTCCTTCTCTACTTTTTTTGATTGGGAGAATTCCTTTTCTACTTTTACATCTCCAGGGATTAGTTTTTCATCAGCATTAGCTACTGCTGTAATGCCAGTGAAAACCGCAACCAATAATGGCAAAATTGCGTACTTTTTTTGCACACACATAGCGAGAATTTTTGAAAAACTTTTCTTAAAATCAGCCATTGCTTTCCTCCCTCCAACAAGTTAATAATTGTTTTTGT
>MHYI01000310.1:5854-7967 GCA_001828295.1 Planctomycetes bacterium RBG_16_41_13
CGAGAATTGTTTTGAGCACTAGATGCTATACTATATATTGATCAATCATATTAATATTAGACAATATTATAGTATACGTTTATGATTGCCATTGAATTCTCGGACAGCCTGTCAAGATTCGACCCCTTTCGCTGACTCTAAAAGATGGGTTCAAGTTGCAAACTTGAACCCGCGAAGGGTTATTTACAACCCCCTTTAGCCCCCTTTTCGTTCGACTGAGCGCTCACGACGAAGTCTAAGGGGGATTTACTTGATCGTATAGGATTCCATTTTATCTATGCGGGTTTTAAGACATCTTTTCGTGTGGGTTAAGTGAAGCGAACCCATTATCCAACAAATCTGAGATTTACAACTTGTGATTTAAATCGTAATTTGTAAAACGTACATTGTAAGTAAGACATTGTTGGGTGCACGCCGCCTGCCTGCAAGCCACAATGAGATTTTTATTCAAATGCGAACTCTTGTGCTTTTAACGAAAATATTTATCAAGTTTTCGCTTGATAAATCAATGTTTTAACCTTTTCAATAGCTGCCTCTTTAGTGTTTAAATTGCTTTCGAGTTGTTCATCTTCAATTTTTGTCAAAATATCTTTAAATACAGGACCTGGTTTTAGTCCCATGTCGATAAGGTCGTGACCTGTGATAAGAGGCTTTGGTTTGATCTCTTCGCGTGTTAGTTTACTGAACATCTCCTGACAGTAATAATAATCCGATAGAACGCCACTGCTGGCAAGGGCGTCGATTCTGCACAACTCTGCCAGTTCCGGATAGCCCTCCTCTGCAAAGAGTCTTTTTAGTTTGCTCAGCCGCATCTTTTGTGCATCCTTAAAATACAGGTGTTTCAGGACGAGCCAGACAATACGATCCTTTTCAGCGTTGGAAGTCTTTAATCGATCACAGATTTTTGCCGCCATGTCAGCGCCCACCTTTTCGTGCAGATTAAACCGGATTCGGTCAGATTCCTCAAAGGTAATGGTCTTACCAATATCATGCAGAAGCGCCCCCATTGCCAGCGTCCATGACGGATTCTGCATCTTGGACAGGCACAAAAGGGTATGCACGAAGACGTCCCCCTCGGGATGAAAGTTTTCGGGCTGTCGTACGCCTTTCATACCTGATACCTCCGGAAGTACTTCCGGTAAAAGATGGAGTTCATCCAACAGTTTAATGCCGATATGCGGATTCGTACCCGTTAATATCTTTTCCAATTCTTCCCTGATGCGTTCGGCGCTGACCACATGGATATTCCGGGCAAGCTGAGTAATCGCCTGTCGTGTATCTTCATGGATAGGAAAATTAAAACGGCACGCGAAACGCGCGGCTCGTATCATGCGCAGCTTGTCTTCTGTAAATCGTTCGACAGGATTCCCAATAGTACGGATAATGCCTTGAGAAATGTCCTTCTGCCCGCCAACATAATCCAGTATCTCGTTATGTAATGGATCGTAGAGCAGGCCATTGATGGTGAAGTCGCGCCGTTTTACATCATTTTCTGGAGTACTGAAGGCTACATAATCAGGGTGACGCCCATCACTGTAAGAACCTTCCGTGCGAAAGGTAGCTACCTCAAAGTTGTGCCCATCTTTGACGACAATGACTACACCAAACTGGACACCGACAGGAATGGTCTTCTCAAAGAGATTTATGATATCCTGGGGAAGGGCATTGGTGGCAATGTCGTAATCAATAGATTCCTTCTCCATAATTATATCGCGCACACACCCACCAGCAAAGAAGGCTTTATAGCCGTGGTTTTTCAAGGTTTCTACGATTTCTATGGCGTTTTGTTTGATAGTCATATTGGTAATAGGTTACCACAGATTTTCGTGGAATTAAACTGAATATCACATAGTGTCGAAATCACCTGATTTTTATTCTGGCGTAGCCCTGATGCTCACCAAATTTGTCCGACCAGACGATGCCTACCTCCCAAATGGCTCCCTTTTGCATAATTTTAAGCAAGGCGCCAAATTCTTCGATACAATTAATTCGATATTGGCCGACATACACAAGGACATGACCCTCTCTAATGCCAACCTCGGCGGCTGGACTGTTTTTTTGTACCCCGGAAATCAATACGCCATTCTTTACCCACCACAAATTTAATTGTTTT
>MHYI01000311.1:0-1211 GCA_001828295.1 Planctomycetes bacterium RBG_16_41_13
CCACAGTGTCCAGTATACACGTTTATCAGTAATATTCCATCGTATATTGCAAATTTTATGAATAGGGCTATAGAACCAGGTACAGACGGTATTAAAGACCACGCTATGGCAAATTATGTGGCTTTTCTGGGAAGAGCGGCAGGGGTTTAATTGTAGAGAAACTTTCGTTTTATTTATGTGGGTTACAGGGTGGCGTGAGTAAATGCTGTTTGTCCAGGCCAGTTTAATGGGCATTCTGACAGACTTTGAACCAGTTTTTAGCCATGTAGGGTAGGCATTGCCTACCCTGCATTTAAATGTATCGGCAGCATTATTGAAGATAAAGATGGAAACGTTCTATCTATAGGTGTGTTTGTTGTAAAGATGGGGGAATGTTTGTGTTTTATATGTAGTGTACGTGTGATTACGGCAGGCAATGCCACATGAGTGTTATTTTTAGAAAGGAAAAATTTGTGTTCAAACTTAAGAGCAGTAAAGGATTATTGAGTTTTTTAATTTTCCCGACAGTGTTAAGCGCAATGATCGGTTGTAATTATAATAGAAAATATTACGAGTTCCAACCTACTATTTATGACAGAGGCTTGTTGCGGATAGGAACTAGTACATCTCAGGCGAATGGGATGAGTATGGACAACAAGGGAACTTCTACAGCTAATATTAATGGAATGACCGTAGAATACACAGATAAATATATTAATATTAAGAACTTTGATATAAGTATCCCGTATGGAGGCCAAGCGGTAAAAATTACAGATGCCGATGTTCTGGGATTTACCGATGGTGTCAAAAAGATATTGCAAAAGAGGTCAAATCTTGCAAGAAGGGTTAGGATGACTTCTGGAACTGGACAAATACTTGCTGCTGCTGCCGGCGCTACACTTGGATTAATAGCCCATGCCAACGTAGAAACGGTGGCGGCTTTAGCTGCAATCAGCGCCGTTATACCGGAGTTGCAAACAATCTGGGATGCACGTGGAAGAGCGGAAACATATAACAAAGGATTAAATCTGATTCAGGAGGCAGAGGCGCGCTATTTTGAAAAAAGAACTGCGGCGGGTCCACTTAAACAAGGTATAAGCTCTGAGGAACTAACCCCAGAGGGTGTTCAGTTGTTAAAAGAAGTTACTGCATGCATCCAGGTAGTAGGTACAGCGCTGGTGGAATTAATTCCTACCGTAGATGAATTGCTGATGGCGCATGGCAGGTTAAAA
>MHYI01000311.1:1219-9352 GCA_001828295.1 Planctomycetes bacterium RBG_16_41_13
AGATAAACTTGAACAGATAAAAGTTGCTCCGGAAGCCGTAAGTCTTAATTTTGATAAAGAGAAAGATGTCCACATTCTATATGGGAAGGTAATTACCTACTCTATCGATGGTGTTAATATTATTAAGATTGAGCCGGAAAAATTTGAACAGGAGAGGGATCGTTTTACTATTAAAGGAATCGGTTCCGGCACAGCAAAAGTGACAGTATTTAACAGCCATGGGAAGAGTAAAAGTATTAATGTAACTGTTGTCAAAAAGATTCCGGTTGCGGATGCAGGAGTGCAACAGCTTGTAGAAGTCGGGAAAAGTGTGGTGCTAGATGGTAGTCAAAGCTTCGACCCTGAAAACAAAAAATTTACATATTTATGGAGTCTTCAAGACCCATCTGGCTATAAAGCGGAATTTAAAGAGGCTGACAATACTAAAAATGCGAAGCCTGAATTTACAGCTACTAAACCAGGTGTTTATCTGGTAGGACTGAAAATTAAAAATGAAGACAATGTGGAAAGTAATCCCGTAAATGTAAAGGTTATTGCGAATTATAAACCTGTAGCAAGGATAAAAAAACCTGCAGCTACTGTGACAGTAGGTTCAAATGTTGAATTGGATGGGAGCGGTAGTTTTGACAAAGATTATACAGATAATCGTGAGCTAAAGGAATACAAATGGACAATAACATTCCCTAAAGGAAATACAGAAAGTCATACTGGTCCAAAGGTAACATTTTCCCCAATAGAAATTGGAGCGCATACGGTGTCTTTGGTCGTGCGTGATGAGTACGAGGATAGCGTGCCTGGCAACTGTACAGTAACGGCAGAATACGAGAAGCCGATAGCTAACGCAGGGGATGATAAAGTTGCCAAGGTTGGTGAAATAGTAACATTAGATGGTAGCATGTCTAAACCTAATAGCGGCACATTGATTTGTAAATGGGAAATTGTCGAGCAACCTGTGGGTAGTGGTCTAACAATTGAAAAGCCAGAAGACCCAAAGATGTCAATTAAACTAGAAAAGGTTGGAGATTACATTTTTAAGCTTACGGTTAATGATGGCCATTCGGCTAGTGAGCCAGACGAGGTAAAAATTACCGTAAAGTAGAAACTTCATTGATATTAGTCATGTAGGGTAGGCATTGCCTACCCTACATTTAACGTATAGGAATTTCAAAGCAACACTCGGGCGGCCATTTAGGGTTGCGACCTTATTATGTGCGTATTTAGGCAGTTGCAAGGCTGAAGCCTTGCCCTACGTATAGACAGACAAAAATCGCCGGAAACCTGCTTTAGAGCATCGGTGGCGGAAGAAAATAATCCCGAAGGGATGTCATGATTGTAGATAAGAGCCATAACATACTCTTAAACCCCGAAGGGGTGAAATACCGTGTTAATCACGCAATCGGGAGTTTCTCGCACCAGTGCGTTCCCAAACTGGAATTTGGGAACGAGTCACAAACGTGTCATAACGGTAGGATAAGCGTCCCCGCTTGTCATACAAAATTCCTTATTCAAGGGAACATTGAGCAATAGCATGAAAACCACGATTCTTTCGACAGGCATACTTGCATTCCTATCCATAGCGATTAGTCTCTGGACGTTGATGGCATTTCAGTTTGAGCCGAAAGTATCGTTAAAGGGCTTTCAGTCCCCAATTGTTGCCATAGGGTTGGCAAGCTCGCCACAGGTATTTTCAAGTATTGTTGGCGATACACAAGACCCCAACTGCACAATAGTGCGGAAAAGCCTGCGTGCAGACTACGTATTTATCGCCGTTTACTGGCTGTTGTACGTCAGTATGTCCATTTTATTTGCAGGGTGCAATTGCCCAGGCGCGTACCAGTTCGGAATAGCGGCAGGCGTCTGCATTACCGCCGCCGCGGTCTTTGACGTCTTTGAAAATAGTTACATAGCACAGATGCTCTCTTTACCCGCCACGGACAATGGCCACGATGTAATCAACAAACTACGCCATGCCTCGCTTGCTAAATGGACGTTGATTTTTGTGACCACAGCCCTGGTATCACAACTCTTTATAAGGAGGAACGACTGGATTGCTTTCATTGGCTACCTTTTCGTATTAGCAACAGCCCTCGGCTTATCCGGCTTGCTTTACAACCCGGCTATTGAGTGGGCGTCACTACCGATGGGGATAGGTATTGTGATGACAGCCGTGGTTTTCACGTTTTGTCCTAAAAAATTTCTTAGGGAGTTTTGAATGGCTAAATAGTAATGGTGTATATGAGATTTTCAGTATTTCTAAAGGCTAAATGAGCCGTTTGCCATATTTAAGAATAGTATGGTTTATTTTTCAAGATACAGGAGGAAAAATGGAAGATAATAAAGAACCAAATGTTGCGGTATTAATGGTACATGGCATTGGTGAACATAATCCAGGTGATATGCTGAAAGGTGTGGTTAATGGATTTCAAAAGCTATTTGATAAAATAAGGTCTTTAAAACCAGAAGGGCGCCTTATTAAGATAGATACTGATATACAAAAACTGGACAATGACAAAAAGCTTGAGACCTTTACACTTCCTGCTAATGAAGAGAATCATTCCCGCGAGAGAGAATATAAAAAATATAGTTTTTCTGTGGATATATCTGCAGAACAAATACGTAAAAAAATATACTTTACCTGTTTAGATGTTAATTGGGCGCATCTTTTCGACCCGCCTACGACCATGGAATTTCTAAGGTGGTTGAGGTTGACAGCCCTTGGAACACTCAAGAACGTAAATATATCTTTTCCCTTTAGTATGGTAGGGCATATATTTCGTGCTATGCAATTAATCCCTATATGGTTTGTTTCAATAATCCCCAGCCTTGTATTTGAAAAGTTATGTCCCTCTCTTTTTAAGAAAATATTTATTTTTGTTGGTGGTGACATCCAGGTTTATGGAGTAAACGACACCAAGGCGCGGAGGATAATTGATCATTTAAAGGATTTATTGAGGTATGAAGTGCTTAAAAACAAAGTTACAGAAAATGAAAAATCAAATGTTTCTAACGAATTCACGGATGTTATCATTATATCTCACAGTTTAGGAACAGTGATAAGCTATGAATGTATTGCTGAATTGTATAAGGAGTCATGCTCCCATAATCAGAACAAAGAGTTTGACATAAATAAGCTTACAACATTGTTTACGGTTGGCAGTCCATTAGACAAGTTCAGATATCTTTGGGGAACGAAAAAACCGAATCGTTTTGGCCCGCATGTCCTGGTTCACAAGGACTTGAAGTGGTATAACATCTTTTCCTATTTGGATTTTGTATCAGCAGAGATTGATTTGTTTTCTCCCGGTCCTGACCAATTTGAAGTAAATAACACAATATTCCCGTTTATTGGACATACGATGTATTGGGATAATCTTAAAAGCATGAGCTATACGTTTTCTCGTATTCTGGATTCTCTGAGAACGGGGAAAACCGATAACGAGAAATTGGTAAATGGTTACGAGCAGTTTATACAGAAACGCAAGTTCAGTTTAGAACTAGGTAGATTTAGCCAGATTATGGTTAGGGCTGGTCGCTGGTCACTTGAGTTTGTTCCAGTCGGTGGGGCAGGTTACGGCATCTATTGTTTGTTAAAATATTTTGGTGTTATTGTTAGCTAAATTGGCACAGAAGTCGAGTAAAATAATGCCTGCTTATAAATTGTAAATAATTTGTAAGAACTGCGTACTAGCAAATTATCATCATATATTTCAATCAATAGGAATTCATTTATTAGGGGGGCTGTCAATGGGCGGAAAGTTAGAAACTTATAATTTTAGTTTTGATGTTGATGCAAAAGAACATTCAACACGGAATGCATATTGGTTGGCAAGGACGTCAGAAATTGTTTATCAACATGAAAACGAGGTCAAAGCGATATTTGCAAAATGGGGATTTTCCGAAAATGAATGTAATTGTTTTGGTTTTGACCGTAAAAAAGTAGTTGCTGAATCAATTAAGAATAAACAGTACAGCGACATATTGAGATATGATCCTCAGGCGTTTGTTGCTGGTCGGTCTGATATGATTATCCTGGCGTTCAGGGGAACAGAACCCCAAAATATGCGAGATTGGTCAACTGATGCGGAAATAAGTAAGAAACCTGTACCGGAATTGAAAGGTGAAGTTCACAATGGTTTTCTCAACGCATTAGATGCGATTTGGAATGATGTATGGGTTTATATACGTACAATAAGAGATAAATATCCATTAAAAGATAAATGTCCACTATGGATAACAGGCCATAGTCTTGGAGGGGCTTTGGCTATTTTGGCGACAGCAAAATTATTAACGGAAAACGGTGGGTTGGTAAAAGGTCTTTATACCTTTGGTCAACCCCGAGTTGGAGATGCTGTATTTGCGCAATATTTTAATAGTTTATTTGAATCAAACACGTTTCGATATGTGAACAATAATGATATTGTGCCAAGAATTCTTTTCCGTTTTTGGAATTATAGCGATGTAGGTTTATTAAACTATTTTGACGAGCATGGAAAACTTCAGTCTAACGTTAAGCCAGACAGTGATGAGATAATCAAATTTGAAGATTTATTGAGAAATAATTTGGCTTTGACAAATGAAATCTGTAATGCATTGAAAGACATCAGTGATCACAGTATGGGTTTTGTCGAAAAATCAAAAAAAATGTTCGAGATATACAACAAATTCAAAGATACTTCTTTGTTAGAGGGATTCAGGTTTGATGAGATATGGAAATTGATTAAAGATGGTATTTCTGATCATGGTAAGGCAGAATATGTATCTTGTCTTTACAAAATGTTACTGTAGAAATATAAGCGGAAATTTCCCGTGCGGGTTCAGGTGTGTAACCCGCACCCGCACGGTTTGTCGTGTTGATTTCGCAACCGATTGTAGAGAGCGTTATTATACTACGAACAGGTAGGTTCTGGACTATTGAAAGAGTCGCAAATGCCTGAAAACCCTTGAAGATGGTAGGGTTTTGGTCTTTTGGAAAGCACGGCCTTCACTCGTTAGTTGTATATCCAAACGAATTCATGGGAGCCGGTTGCAAACCTAAACCTGCCGGGATTAGGTCAATATTGATTAAGAATATTCTTTGGATGAAAAAAAATGAATGGGATGCTCTACGGAACTTTCACATAATTTTTGTCCTTCTTTCTACAAAAATATCATCCCTATCGGGTGGGTATTTATATCAGGGGGTATGTTTTGATCATACGATAAAATAGGCTTGACACGGATACCAGGAAAATTTAGGATTAATGTCAATTGAGTTCAATGGGATTTCCTCTATTGCTTGTGCCTTTTAATTAAAACTTTTGTGGATACCCTGTAATGTTGATTAATGGTCGTCATTCTATTTGCCATAAATTAGTTTATGAGGTACGCTATAGATACGGATATGCTTATTTGGACCGATGTGGAAGCATTATTAATGAGATTATGAATAATTATCCTGCATGGACACAAGAAACTGTTCCAGATCCGCAGAATGCACCATTAATATGTTTAGAAAATGGCATGAAATTGAATTTCAGTACAACAAAATATGACTTTTCTTTGGAACAACCTTTTGGAGACGAAGCGGATTTAACTCAGAGCGATATAGAAAAATTTATTGATCAGGCAGATAGTATTTCATCCCTGATAAATGAAAGGCTTGATTTAAAGATATTTACAAGAATTGGTTTTAGAATATGGTACATATTTCGCGCAGAAACGTTGGCAGCCGCCGAAAATTGGATAAAACAGTTGCTGGGAACAGTTCCCTTTGACGATCAAATCACTAAAGCGTTAAATAACGGCATCGTTGAAGCAAGAAATTATGCGGTAGTGATTGCTTCTTCTGATAGAAAATTCCGGATTTCAATAAACGGTGTGGAGAGTTATGCAAAACTGGATATACGAGGAAATATACTGGATGTTCGTACAAGCAAACTACATAAAGATCAGGATAAATATCTGTTAAAGCAACTAAAAGAAAAAAAGAGGGTTGCTAAAAATCCACATTTTGCCAGTATGATTGATATTGATTCATTTGTAGAAACTCCAAACAGTGTGGAGGCAAAAGACTTTATTGGAGAATCCTTACGCCAGGTAGAAGAGGCGTTGCCGAAAGCTTTTAAAAATATTACTTAAAGGTGGTTTATGGGTAATTATTGTAGTGTTTTGAATGATTCATCAGAAATAATCGTAAATCTGCGCAAAACTCCCGGATTTGTAAATAATTCAGCAAGCCAGGAGGCAAGAAGTTCCGTGTATGATTTGCCTTATAATAAAACTGGCAAAGACGCAAGACCTGTTCAGAAAAAAACAGCTAGAAATGGTGTTGAAGAAAAAACAGATAACCAAGTTGCCGATTTAGAAGAAGTAAACAGGTTTCTCCGCAAGGCGTCTACGGTAGCCGCACAACTCATAGAAGAGTGCAACCCAATTGAACAAGCGAACCTTGCTTTTGAATTCGAGAACAATTTACAAGTTCTTTGGAAGCATAAAAACGTAAGAGAAAACAATTGGGGTGACCTCTTAAATATTACCCAGGCTGTATTAGCTCAAGTAGAATTCGAATTGCTTTCCAAACCACAAAAGGTTTGCATAAAAACAATCGTTGACGGATATCTTCGAAAGCCGGGCATTACAGATATGGATATGGAAAAAGCGTTAGAGGTATTTTCCAACGCCGGCTTTGACCCTTGGTGTGGAATAAGTGGAAAGCCATAAAATTATCTCATACTCAAAAACAACTTATTTTCATATACCGAATGCCTTCTGGAACTGCAGTTTTCCCTGATACATCAATCCATATCGCCAGGTTTTTAAGAGAGCCTCAAATGAAAGAGGCTATTAACCGACGCCTGGCTCTTTATGATATTATCATTTCAAGTCCCGTTGTTATTCAAGAATTCAAACGACGTGTTATCCATGAAGCCGTCTACTTAATGAATTTGTTAAATACGAAAGGGTCTTATGAAAAGGCAAAAAGACATGTATTGAATGTTCTTCCAGAACAACAGAACAGAAAAAGAACTATTTGCTTAAATACGTTGGAAGAAATATTTCACAGAGGCGCCGATGACGCGGAGCTAACGGAAAGAGCAAAAAGCTATCTCCGCACACTCATAAAATTTGGTGTAAAGAAGTTAAGAACACAGGTTGTCCATATAGTTGGCGGCACCGGTTGTTACTTATCTACCTGCCCTGTTAAAGAAATAATACCGTATAAACATTACGAACTGGGTTCAAAAAAATGCAGTAATGTATGTATTCAATGCCCTATTGTAAGCTTTCTTAAGGAAAAAGGCGAATTATGTAAACAGTTGTTACAATATCTTTCAGGCTTATCCAATAAATCAAAAGAACTCGAAAATGCATTAATATTTCTACAAGATTTTTTGTTAAACCCCGATTTGATCCATCAAAAGGACCCGTGTTATACAGCAGGGGATCTCCTCATCGCCATTGAAAGCCACGGAATTCCTGACTTTTACACAATGAATTACAAGGAAAGCAACGTGTATTGTAATTTCCTCAGGCAAAAACTCATTGTGCGCCCTAATAACCCTGAAAACAAAGAAGAAGAATCTTTCTTGGTCTGACAGCCTGTGGGACTATGGTGCTTGATTGTGCTGGAGAAATAGTTGGAAGAGGAAACATCAAGCACAAACATTAAAACAGTTCTACAGAAAAACCGTATTAGTCCCGTAGGGACGATATATTGGGTAGAACAATAGGGTTTTAAATATGTCATGCCTACGGCATTTATGTTTATATGCCCTTGCTATTTCTACCGATATTTTGTCCCTACGGGACATTACGTAACTACTCAGGTAGATAGGTTGAAGGCTAAATCATATTCGATTGCACAAAATTCCCGGAAGACGAAGGCTGTTAACCTTCAGCCTTCAACCTAAACACCTGTGTAGTTGCGTGAAATCTGTGGTTCCCGTAGTTCTTCCCGATCAGCCAATGGTACGGCGGCATACCAAGGCTTGTTTCTCCATTTGTCGATTTGTGTTGACTCATTCAGCGCATTTAGCTATATTAATTCACTTATTTTTCGCTGGTTTTGTATCGTTTAGTGTTTTTGTGGAAAGTGCAAGTGTTATGAAGCAAAAGAAACTGTGGGCGGGGCGTTTTTCTAAGCAGACGGCGGCG
>MHYI01000312.1:0-2571 GCA_001828295.1 Planctomycetes bacterium RBG_16_41_13
TAGTGAAATCCGCTGTCCAAAGACATGATATTGCCGTAATAGGAATAGAAGACGGCTATGACGGGCTGATATTGCCAAAGAAAACAAGAGAACTAACCCCGTCGAACAGCAGAGGCATTCTTCCTGTCGGGGGAACCATTCTTGGCACCTCAAACCGGGCAAATCCCTTTAAATACCGAATAACGGCAAATGATACTACGGAGGTGAGAGACGTCTCCTCCGAAGTTATGCAAAGAATAAAATCACTGAACCTGGATGCCCTTATCGTCATTGGCGGGGACGGCACGCTGAACATTGCATCTCATCTTTATAACATGGGGTGCCCGGTGGTTGGTGTACCAAAAACAATCGATAACGACATCCTCTCCACAGATATCTCTTTCGGATTCAGCACCGCAGTACAGATTGCCACTGAAATGCTGGATCGTTTACATACCACCGCAGAAAGCCACCACAGGGTGATGGTAATGGAGGTTATGGGAAGATATGTAGGATGGATCGCCCTGGCGTCGGGCATTGCAGGTGGCGCCGACGTAATACTTATTCCGGAAATACCCTATGATAGGGAAGAGGTGTGCAAAAAAATCATCCGGCGGAAGAAAAAAGGCTGCCACTCCAGCATTGTTGTTGTATCGGAGGGGGCAAAAGAAATAAACGGCGAATTGACCGTTTTGCAGTCGGCAGAAGAAGGCGGTAGCGCGGAACGCCTCGGGGGTGCTGGTGAAAAGATTGGACTGTACATCAAAAAGAACACCGGCATAGATGTGCGGGTCACAACGCTGGGGCACGTGCAAAGGGGCGGAACCCCCAATGCCTTTGACCGGATACTCTCCACCAGATTTGGCGTAGCTGCGGTCGAGCTGATTATTAACAATCAGTTTGGACGCATGGTATGCCTGGAGGGACAAGACATTAAATCTGTTCCGCTGAGCAGTGTGGCAGGCGGACAAAAAAAAGTGCCTACGGAAACAGGACTGGTAATAACGGCGGAGAAAATTGGCGTTAATTTCGGCAGAAAAACGTAAAACAACATGCGTTTTTTTCATTAATTACCATTACCCACGGAAAGAACCTTGAACACAAAACACATTATCATTGGCAATGGGGTTGCCGGCACACAGGCGGCAAAAACTATCCGGAAATATGATGCTTTTGCAGATATACAGATTTTTACCGACGAACATTATCCGTTCTATTCCAGGCCAAGATTGCCGGAACTGCTGGCAAAGGCAATAACCATTGAGGAAACCTTTGTCTTTGATCGCTCATGGTATCAAAGAAATAACATACAAATACATCTTAACCACACGGTACATTCTGTAGAAGCAGAAAAGCAAGTCATTACCCTTATGGACAAATCCTGCGTTTCTTATGATAAATTGCTTTTTGCCACGGGCAGTAAAAGCGCTTTACCCCCAATTTCAGGAATCGATACGGAGAAAGGAGTTTTTACCTTACGAACGATTGAGGACGTCAAACATATTGCCAAATATGCTGAGTCTTCAAAGTCTGCCATTATTATCGGAGGAGGTTTATTAGGCATTGAAGCGGGAAACGCTCTCCGGAAATTAGGCCTTTCTGTTACCGTCGTTGAATATTTTGACCGATTACTCCCAAGACAATTAGATAGTGAAGGGTCTGAAATTTTACAAAGTCACATGGAAGATATTGGTCTTGCATTTATCCTTGGGGCACGTTCAAGCGCCATAAGAGAAAAAGGGAATAAAAAGGTTTTGGAGTTAAAGAACGGCGCTGCCGTAGAAGGCGATTTTATTTTAGTTTCGGCAGGCATTCTGCCCTCCTGTTTACTGGCACAAAACGCAGACATTTCATTCAACAGAGGGATGCTTGTAAATGACTACATGGAGACAAATAGAACGAATATTTATGCCGCCGGAGACGTTGCCGAACACAGGAATATAATATACGGTATCTGGCCCGCCGCCCACGCACAAGGGGTAATTGCCGGCACAAATATGGCAGGGGGCCGTATCCCCTACACAGGTACTGTACCTTCAACAAGATTAAAAGTGGCAGGCGTTCATTTGATTTCTATCGGTAATATTTCCACGGAAGACGATACCGTTGAACAACTCGAGGTTAAAAATTCTGTAAATAAGATTTATAAAAAACTTTTTATCAGGGAAGGTATTCCCATCGGCGCTATTTTTCTCGGTGAAATGAAAAACGCATACGAACTAGGACGTATTATTGAAAGCAAAACTGATATTCGGCGATATAAGGAAAAGATATTAGATAACGATTTTAATATCAAAGAAATAGTAACACTTTAGTTTTTTGAAAAACTCCAGGCGGGTTCAGGTTTGCAACCTGAACCCCCACGTTTTATATTGTTCCTGACTGCTAGTGTTTAATTGTGATAATAAACGATATTATAAAAAGCACTGTAATGGGCTAAAATACTGACTTTCCAGCACAAATATATTATCGAAGATTTATGCAATTAGGCACTAATAGGGGGGATTTAGCCATTTTAGATACATAGAGCGCTATTCGCCAAATAAACTATGGGTTCAGGCTTCGTCGTGAGCTCAGCCGAACGGTTACAAA
>MHYI01000312.1:2755-4430 GCA_001828295.1 Planctomycetes bacterium RBG_16_41_13
TTTCAATGAACCCCACAATAACTACTTCACTTGCCTTCGGACTGCTCATTATCGGTATTGTTGCGGTTCTCTTTATTATCATTCTGCTGGGCAGAAATAAAAAGACTCACTCTCCAAATTTTTTCCGGTGGGGTCATCGCCTTGCGGGCTATACCTTCTTTGTGCTTTATATCTACATATGCTATTTAATGTCATTGAAAATCACGAGCGACCCTATTACCTGGTCAGCAAAGGACGTTGTTCATGCGTATCTCGGACTCGCTATTTTCCCGCTGCTCGTTGCAAAAATATGCGTTGTCCGCGGTTTCAAAGAATATTATCCGCGCCTGCCAATATACGGCATGACCATAATGGTTACCTTATATTTAACGGTTATTATGAGCGGCGGGTATTTTCTCATTACTTTAGCCCGCAGTCAGTACATTGTTCTTTTACAACAAGGCAAGCCGGTAAGGGTGAATGCGAGTGAAGGAAGAAAGGTCGTACAGACGAAATGCTCCAGTTGCCATTCATTAGAAAGGGTGTATTCACATTTTAAAACAACGGCGGAATGGAGAGATTATGTCGCCCGCATGAGGGCAAAGGACCCACTTCGCCTGAGCGACCGGGAAGAATTACAGGCGCTGGGATTTCTGATAAAAAATCTTGGCATTGATGAGCAAAAAATGGATGAACAGGTAGGCATGAAGATAATTTTAAACAAATGCCATCTTTGTCACACACTTGAACGCATATTCCAACAGAAGAGGACGCAATCAGACTGGCTAAAGGTAATAGAAACAATGCGGGCATTTGATCCGCAGCTACTGAGCGATTCCGAAGCCCGGCAAGTCAATTATTATTTGGGCAAGATGCTTCTAAAACAAAAAACAGATTCCTGAGAGAAAACACCTTGTTTTATTTCTTTTTTTCGTATACAGGTACAGGCGGTGCGTATGTGTGTAGAACTATTTAATTTGCACGATAAAGTCGCCCTGGTGACAGGCGCAGGAAAAGGGCTTGGGAAATCAATGGCGTTAGCCCTGTCAGAATCGGGCGCACATGTGGCGGTGGCAAGCCGCACATTTTCAGATGTGGAAGAAACGGCTCAGGAAATAGAGGGAAACGGGGTAAAATCACTTCCGGTTGCCGCGGACGTAACGAAGCCGGAAGATGTCACAAAAATGGTTGAAATGGTTTTGTCTAAATTCAAAACTATCGACATCCTTGTAAGTAATGTCGGCGCCTTTATTGGCGGCTCAATACAGGATATTTCCCTGGACGATTGGCATAAAATGATAGAAATAAATCTTACAAGCACTTATTTATGCGCGAAAACGGTGGGGAAACACATGCTAGACAAGAAATGCGGCAAAATAATCACCATCAGTTCCGCCCTGGGAGTATTTGGTGCAAACCGGTCTTCAGCATATTGTTCCGGCAAGGGTGGGGTAATACAACTCACAAAGGCCCTGGCAATTGAATGGGCAAAATACAACATAAATGTCAACTCAATCGCCCCCTATTCGATGGAAACTGAAACTACCCGGGAAATGCTGAAAGACGAAAAAATAAAGCAGGCAATTATTTCTAAAATCCCATTAAAGAGGATTGGACAACCTTCCGATCTCTCCGGAACGGTTGTCTTCCTTGCCTCAAAGGCGTCTGACTATATTACCGGACAAGTTATATTTGT
>MHYI01000312.1:4483-4688 GCA_001828295.1 Planctomycetes bacterium RBG_16_41_13
GAGTTGAACCGCGAAGGGACTTGAAATTAGTTTTTGTTGGATCAAATATGAGTATGAACCTTAATTGCTTACATTTCCAAATATGCCAATTGATTTTTAACCATGAACGCTTTCTTAAAAAAATACATTGCCCGTTTTGAATCATTGCAGGGAATACCTTCCGAAGAGGAATTGAGAAATAGTGTCGGAGGATTGCACCGGGAAC
>MHYI01000312.1:4745-5079 GCA_001828295.1 Planctomycetes bacterium RBG_16_41_13
TTCATGCCAGTGCCACATGTGAGTTAATTGCATTGTGTTTTAAGCCGGGACAATACACACCAATTCATGACCACGGGGGTTCTATTGGGATTGCCTTTGTTTACAAAGGGACTATGACGGAAGAATTATTTGAAAAACAGCAATCATCGGGCGTGATCGCACCGTTTGCAAAGAATTCGGTTTCGGCAAATGAAGTGTCCTGCATTGATGTTTCAACAATTCATCGTGTATCAAATGTTCATGATGATGGATTAGTTGTTCTTACGGTCTATTTCCCGCCTCTTGTTGCAATGAATATTTATAACACGGAAAATACGCTGGTTGAGAAATGGAC
>MHYI01000313.1:0-1110 GCA_001828295.1 Planctomycetes bacterium RBG_16_41_13
TACTTCCCCCACAGCATCCGGATTATCGATATCGCCAACATTTCTCGGATGCAAAAAATGGTCTTTCACCTTTTCAGAATAGTCCCACACCTTTTATTCCTTTCTTTGCAACTGATGAGAAACAGGAAAAAGCGCACCGCTTATTTTCCGTAATAACCGGCCCTCCTTCTGCTTCCGCAGTTTTTAGAATATAAAGCACAATAATTAAGAAAAACTGTTTTAAAACAATGCAGTTTTAAAAAAAATCTCATCAAAATACGGTGGTATCCTTTAACGCAGAGGAAAAGGATTTTACCATGATTGACACAGAGGCAGGATTTTGCATCTCTCCCCTTCTCACTGCAAATACTCACCCCGGACGTATTTGAATATATTCTTTTCTCATGGTCATGTCAAGCATTGCCTGGCCTTCTCACATTTAATAAAAATACTTGAAATTTGGAAATATTTCAATACAATCTACTAAATATATAGACTAAGCAGGATAGCCGGGAAATTCATTTTGTTAGAAATATTCACTTAGGCGCTTAGCGCCTAAACATTTTGGTGTACGAATAAGATGCTTTCAAAAAAGGTTAAATACGCTATCATTGCGCTTATTAAATTAGCGAGAGAATACAATAAAGGGCCTATACTAATAAGGGACATTGCGGAAAGCGAAAAAATCCCTCAAAAGTTTTTAGAGGCGATTCTGAGCGACCTTAAGCATGCCGGTATTCTGGGCAGCAAAAAGGGGAAGGGAGGGGGGTATTATTTGTTAAAAAGTCCTGACGAAGTAAACCTTGCCACTGTTATCCGGTTGTTTGATGGCGCAATTGCACTTTTGCCTTGTGTTACCTATCAATATTATGAACGATGCGAAGAGTGTAAGGATGAAGAGATATGCGGGATTCGCGATGTTTTTAAAGAGGTGCGTGACGAAACGGTTGAATTACTGAAAGCGGCAACCCTGAGCGAGATTATCCGGAGGGAATCAAACATAAAGAAAAAAAAGCAGTAAAAAAAATTTGACTATATTGTCTATAAATTCTATAGACTATGCAAGGTTATCGTGGGCACTTTCGTTTTTCGTAACACTTTAGCCTTTTGAAAGACGTATGTTCTATAGGG
>MHYI01000313.1:1177-1593 GCA_001828295.1 Planctomycetes bacterium RBG_16_41_13
CCCAAGAGGGGACTCCTATATTCCCCTCTTGGAAGGGGTTAGGGGTGGGTTCACGTTATAATGAATAATTTTGTAACAATTTCAAAAAACTAAAGTGTTACCGTTTTTTAGAAAATATATGGTTTATGTCATGAAATCTTGTTTTCGGGAGTTTATTTTTTATTTTAAAGCAAATTGAGTGAAGGAGGGATTATTGTATGGGTTACGAAGCATGGATAACCTTAGCGGTAGTTGCAGGCATTTTTGTATGTCTTATCAGGAACCTTGCGCCGCCAGACCTGCTATTCTTAGGAGCCACCACCTGTCTGGCTGCACTCGGCATCATTACACCAACAGAGGCCTTCGCCGGATTTTCAAATTCAGGCATGCTAACAGTGGCTGCTTTATTTGTAGTGGCGGCAGGACTGCGTGAAACT
>MHYI01000313.1:1601-2596 GCA_001828295.1 Planctomycetes bacterium RBG_16_41_13
GGACATCATGTTCTCGGAAAGGCTAAGACAGAAAAAAGTGCCTTGGGTAGATTGGCAGTGGTAGTGTTTCCAATGTCAGCCTTTTTGAATAATACCCCCATTGTAGCAATGTTCGTGCCGGTTGTATTGGATTGGTGCAGAAAACATCTGGTCTCCCCCTCAAAATTATTGATCCCACTCTCCTTTATAGCAATTCTTGGCGGAACGTGTACGTTGATAGGCACATCAACCAATCTTGTCGTACAGGGTTTAATGATCAAGCATGGGTTGCCAGGCATGCATCTTTTTGAGATAGGCATGGTAGGACTTCCCTATGCGTTTGTCGGCTTTGCATATTTGTTTTTTGCAGGTTCAAAATTGCTTCCCGACCGTAAAGAATTCCTTGAACAGCTCGGCGAGACCAGGAGAGAATATTTAGTGGAAATGATGGTGCAGTCCGGGTGTAAATTGATCGGGAAAACGGTTGAGCAGGCAGGGCTCAGAAAACTTCCGGGGTTGTTCCTTATAGAGATTGACCGCGCCGGCACAATTATTAGCCCGGTGAGCCCGGATGATGTGATAGAGGCAAATGACCAGTTGGTTTTCACCGGGGTCGTAAGCAGTATCATCGAACTGGAAAAAATTCCCGGCATTATACCAAACGCTGATACCGCCTACGAGGTTTCTCCAAAACTGCAGCGCAGGCGCCGTTTGTGCGAAGCGGTAATTTCTGAAAATTCTCCCCTCATAGGGAAAACCATTCGTAATGCAGATTTCCGGGCTTCGTATGGCGCTGCGGTAGTAGCTGTTCATCGTGGCAGCAGGCGTGTTGAAAAAAAGATTGGCGATATACGGCTGCGGCCGGGAGATACCCTTCTCCTGCAAGTAAGACCGCACTTTTTAAGGGCGCACCGAAACGACCCTGCATTTTATCTTGTTAGTAATGTTGAGGGATGGCGACCGCTGCGCAGGGATAGGGCATGGATTTCCGTGTCTTTATTTCTTGTATTGATAGG
>MHYI01000313.1:2700-2842 GCA_001828295.1 Planctomycetes bacterium RBG_16_41_13
GTGAATGGAAGGTTCTCATTACCATAGCTTCTTCATTCGGCGTTGGCGCTGCCTTGCAAAACTCAGGGCTTGCAACAACCATCGCGACCATTCTTGTTGAAGCAACAAAGGCATATGGTCCAATTGCAGCATTGGCTATCTT
>MHYI01000313.1:2867-2951 GCA_001828295.1 Planctomycetes bacterium RBG_16_41_13
GAAGTCATTACCAATAATGCCGTGGCCGTTTTACTTTTCCCCTTCTGCCTTGAAACGGCAAGGCTCTATGATACAAGCCCCCGT
>MHYI01000313.1:2957-5568 GCA_001828295.1 Planctomycetes bacterium RBG_16_41_13
CTTGCCGCTTTAATGTTGTCTGCGTCTGCAAGCTTTATGACGCCTATTGGCTACCAGACGAATATGATGGTCTACGGGCCGGGAGGATATCGGTTTACCGATTTTTTAAGAATTGGCGGGCCTCTGAATTTTATGCTCTGGATTGTGGCAGTCGTGCTGATCCCGTTTTTCTGGAAATTCTGATAAATGGAAAATCTTAACACAAAATTAACAATTCCTTAATATTTTCTTAACATTTCACAGATAAAATATTTCAACATTCCATTAAATTATTATCACTAAATCCCAAAAATATAAATATAAAGGAGGAGAAGATATGAAGGAATAAAACAAGGGAGTGAAAGCTTTGTTTTTCATAAATTTCTTGACTTAGATTTTTTAGTATTGTCAAAAAGGAGGTTTTTCATTGTTTAGCAAATGGAAGAAATATATAGTTTTGTTTTTGATAGTATTTGGCAGCGCTTATGCGGTAAATGCCTTACAAATGAAAAAGGTACATGCAAGTGAAGTTGATGAATTAAAATGGCAGTTGAAGCAGATGGAAGAGGCATTTGCACGACAGCAGGAACAAATGGAGGCATTAAAAAATCGTATAGATGCAATAAGCACGGAAACAAAGGTCGTTGTGAAGGAAGAGACAAAACAGGCTGTGCAGGAATATTTTTCCACGGATGAGGCTCGGGAGATTTTGGGAGTCGGTATGCCTGATATGATCGTAGAATATACGCCGGAACATAAAAAATCTGCTTTAAGTATCAGAACACGTGATGGCAAATATTCTCTTAATATTGGCGGACGATTGCAGATGCGCTATGAATATAAGGACAAGGATGATGATTTCGGAGAGTCGGACACACAAAATATCGATATTCGCCGTGCAAGGCTTAACTTTGGCGGAAATATCTACAGCAAAGACCTCCATTATTTTGTTGAGATCGACGGGGATCAATTCGACGTAGGGGTAAGGGATTTTTACGTGTACTGGACGCCCTTTGATGAATTAAACACCAAGATTGGTTATTTTAAGGTGCCGTTCAACAGGCAGAGGGTAGCATCTTCTTCGACCCTCTTGTTTCAGGACAGGTCTATCGCCAGTGAGTTCTTTGATCAGGACCGTGACTATGGTGTGGATTTGTATGGAAAACCCTTTGAGGGACATATGGAATATCACGTGGCAATGTTTCAGGGAGCGGGTGAGGATCAGGCGGACTGGTTTCAGGGCAAGGAGAACTTTGATAATGAGCTTATGTTTGTCCTGAATGCCCGGTACAATCCGTTTGGAAAGTATAACTATTATGATGAAACCGATTTAGCTCATTCCGATACATTAAAAGCGACCATTGGCGCGTCCGTTGCCTTTAATGGTAAACGAAAAGATGTGAAAGAGGAAGATCTTGATAACATTACGGGAGTAGTTGATTGCGGATTAGCATATAAAGGGCTTTCGTGGAATAATGAATACTATATTATGACACGCGATCCGGAGTCCGGGGGCAGTTCGAAGGACTCTGCCGGTTTTTATACTCAGCTTGGTTATTTTGTACTGCCTAAAAAACTTGAACTTGCCGGACGTTACTCCATGATTGATCCTGATGATGATGTTTCAAATGATACCCAAAGGGAGTATACCTTTGGCGTCAACTATTATTTGCGCGGTCATCGTTCCAAGGTTCAGGTGGACTTTGGCCATTTTGTGACGGAGGGCGAAGAAGAGGATGAAAATGAAAACAAAATACGGGTACAATACCAGATTATGTTCTAAAAAAGGAGATTAGGTGAACATGAAAAAAATCTTAGTATTATATCTTAAGACCGGCATAATAAGTATGATCCTGTGTTCTTCTTCATATTTTATCCGAATTCAGCCGTTGATATCAGCGGAAAATTTTTATGAGGAATGTATGCGGGAGGGAAGAGTCTATATTTTTACCTCCCCGGCTCAAAAGGCAGCATTTGAAAAGTCAGGCGAGTTGGGGAAAGAGATGATCATTAAGATCGGCCATGGTCCAAACGGAGAGACAATGGTTTTTGACTCAGATGAGGCGGTAATTGAATATGAATCCCGCCAAATTAAAAAAACACTGGAACAGTTAAATATTAATGCGTACAAAATGATTGAAAGAGATGGTCGTTTCTATGTTTTTACCTCTCCGTCCCGCAAGACTGATTTTGATAAATCCGGCGAACCGGGGAAGGGCGCTATTATTAAAGTCGGGTATGGTCCAAAAGGTGAAACCGTTGTTTTTGACTCACCAGAGGCAGTGAAGGAGTATGACAACCGCAATCCTCGCAATCAGGAAGTGAAAATAAGTGAAGCATCTTTTTACCATGAGTTGAGAAAAGACAACAGGTTGTACATCTTTACCTCGGTTGAACGTAAGGCTGAATTCGAGGAATCGGGAGAAGTCGGGAAAAGCATCATCAAGATAGGATATGGACCAAACGGAGAAACGGTCGTCTTTGATTCCGATGAGGCGGTAACGCAATATGACGTCCGCGTTAAAAAATGAGTCGCTTTTCAATATAAATTCGAGTAATATATCGCCCATATAACTTAAGGAGGAATGATTATAATGATGAAAAAATTATTGTTATTGTTAACTATTGCAAG
>MHYI01000314.1:0-1917 GCA_001828295.1 Planctomycetes bacterium RBG_16_41_13
TTAACAACATGGCGTCTGATTTTTCCTTCATTTATTACAAGGACAATATTATTTACATTAGAGGAAAGCACCACTGCATCCGTAAAATTCTTTAAGTCTGCACAGGCAACAAAAACCATCTCATAGTTTTCTTTGGCTGTCTTAATTACATTAGACAACTTAAAAGAATCTAAAATAGTGCTTGGATTAAATATGGTGTCGCCTGCCGGCAAAACAAATAAAGTAGAATCTACGTTCTGGATTGCATCATCAAATGAAGTTTTCCCTTCAAGCACATCTGCAAGCCCTGGTTTATTAGATACGTTGAATAACCTGTGTATCGAAGGTGTCCTGAGGTTAGCATCAATAATAAGCGCCTTATGACCTGCTTTATGAGAGAGATAAATGCCAAGATTAGCAATAACAGCAGGGGTTTCTTCTGACGCCTCAGCATCAGTTATTAAGATGGACTTTAAATTTTTATCCTTCATCAACAGATATATTTGTTCAGACAGGTTTCGATAAGACTGGGTATAATCTGTGATTAATTTAGTGTCTTTAATCAGTAATGTATCCTTAGCTTTCCTTTTAGGAATAGAGCCTAACAATGGGATATTAAGAAACCCCTCCACATCTTGTGGGGATTTAAATGTCTGGTCCAGATATTCAAATCCAAAGGCAAATATAATACCTAAAAATATACCAGCAAAAAGAGCAAGTGCAAGGGCAATAGGTTTACTCACTATCTTCACAGGCTCAAGAGGCACCACTGCCTGTTCAATTATTTTGACGCTCGCAGGACCAATTGACTCTATATCAGGGACTGGTCGGCCATCAAGGCTCTTTTGCAAGTGCTCAATATAATTTTGTAACTGGATTGCTGTTGAATACTTTTCTCCATATTTTAATTTAAGCTCTGCAATTTGCTGTTCAAGGTCAAATATAACATATGAACGGCTTACCGCATTAGCAATTATAGCCGCTCCAACAGGGCTAAAGTCTCTAACAGTTATAATTAATATATCAGCCCCTTTTAATGGTTCTACCTTTATACTTGCCTTTAACTCCTCTATTGCCTTACGGAAAAGAAAAATTCGTTTTTGTTCGGGTGTTAATTTTTCAAGTTCGCTATTTATCTTCTTAACTCCAAAACCCAATAAAGCAGATTTAAGTGGAGAAGCAAAATTTTTTTCATAATCTAATGGCCGTTCATAGACTCTAAGAGCCATCACCACACGTGCAATTACAGTATTTGATGTTGCAATTTGCACCTGGGTTTGAGTTACAACCCCGGTGCCGCTGAAAAATTCCTTGTAGTAAGGAGACTCAACCTCTTTTACTGCAGTAACAAGCATTTTGACATTAGCCTCATAAACAGGTGTATTAAGCTCTAATCCTATAAAAGTGCTTATCATTATTGTGATAAAGATAAGTATAACTACAGATTTGTGCCTGAAGATAACTTTTAAGTAATCCCGTAAAGTAGACTGTTGTTTAGTATCCAGAATCATTTACTTTATCTCCTATAAATTTTATGGGAGCGCTCCATTTAGTTAGAATATACCTGCTGAGACTACTATTATGTCATCAGGCTGAAGAACAATATCCGCAGCAGCATCCCCTTCCATTGCAGATTTTATATTTGCCTTGGTTGTTTCATATCCCAACTTGTCTTTACTTTGCCTTAAAATCTTAACCTGACCTGGAGAACCCCATTTGGTAAATCCTCCTGCAAGAGACAAGGCCTTAAGGACTGTCATATTATCCTCAAGTATGAATTCTCCCGGTCTCATAATCTCACCATATACATAGAATTTTTTATTTCTCTCAACAATCACCATATCATCAGGTTGAAGATCTATATCTCCTATCACACTTCCCTCTATTATCCCTTTTATATCTATATTTATATCCTCATACATCGATTCGCCTTCTCCT
>MHYI01000314.1:1975-6774 GCA_001828295.1 Planctomycetes bacterium RBG_16_41_13
CTTCACTACCGTCATATCCTCTTTAAGTGTATATTCTCCCGGTCTCATAATCTCACCATATACATAGAATTTTTTATTTGCCTCAACAATCACTAAATCATCAGGTTGAAGAGCTATATCTCCTGTCACACCTTCCTCTATCGCCGCTTTTATATCTATGCTTATATCCTCATACACCAATTCGCCTTCTCCTTTACGCCTCACTTTTACCTTGCCATAAGTGCCGTTTGGATTAATTCCTCCTGCTTCTGAAAGCGCCTTCACTACCGTCATATCCTCTTTAAATATAAATTCCCCAGGTCTTACAACATCACCTGAGATATAGAACTTTTTGTTTGCCTCAACAATCACAATATCACCAGGTTGAAGAACTATATCTCCTGTTACGCCTTTTTCTATTGCCCCCTTTATATCTATACTTATATCCTCGTAACCTGGTTCTGCTTTTTGCTTACGTCTTAACTTTACGGTGCCATAAATGCCGTTCGGATTAATTCCTCCTGCCTCTGAAAGCGCGTTTACTACTGTTATACCTTCTTCAAACTCATAACCTCCGGGTCTCATAACCTCACCATATACATAGAACTTCTTCCCCTTAGGTTTAATTAATGACACCGAGACAATCGGATATGTTATATATCCCTCACTAAGCCTCTTTGTTATCTCCTTCTCAATCTCAGAGAGACTCATATTTTTAATATAAACAGTGCCTATATAAGGGAATGATATAGTGCCATCCTCTGCCACCGTTGTCATAGTTTTTAGGTCGGGATACCCAAGAACATTTATACTAAGGATATCATCTACACTTACAGTATATTGATTTGTACTACTTTCAGCCTTAACAGAAGATGAATAAGTAAATAAACAAGACAGAGTTATAAGTATTAAAAGAAATAAGCGTTTCAATTTTCTGCCTCCATTTTATTTTTAGTATCCTTTTTATTCAAATACCTGCTCATTCTCTAAATAATACAAGCTGGTTTCAAAATTCCGTTGTTAATCCCCCAAAAATTGTATTCTTAGAATACTCTTCAGTCAAAACTGTTGAATTCTTATTAAAATAGGTGTATGTAAAATTCCCCTTTAAGTGCTCCATAAAATCATAAGTAAATCCAATATTTGCTCCCCAAAGTTTTTCTGTAATTTCTAATGTAACATATTCACCCTTACCATAAAAAGCCGAAAGGAAACACCCTAATCTTTCTAATAGTTCTCTTGTTAAAGCGCCTGATGTTCGCCAAGAATTAAAAAGGCTTTCTCTATAGGCGCCTGTTTGATATTGTTTTGAAAATGAGAGGCTTGCCATGGTTTTTTTATCTATCTCGTCAGTTATGGAAATACCAACAAGCGGTTTTGTGTACTCTTTATTGTCATAAGAAGTTATAAGGTCTACTCCGACATTACCGTCAAAATAAAGGCGGGGAGTTATATACTGTCTTATCCCTGTAGAGACTGTATTAGTAGAGGCATCTTCACCGTTCTTAAATTCTCTTTTTATAAATTTGTAGGAGAACAAAAGGATAGTAACAGGGCTTGGAGAATAATCCACCTCAAAACCTATGCTATTTAAAGATGAATCTTTTAAGTCTTCCCTTAAAAATTTATTTAGCTCATTAGCATATCTTATATTTAAACTTAATTCTTTGGTTATATCCCTTATGTAGTTAAGATTAAATATGTTCCTGTCAAAACTATATCTGCCAGTGGTTCTACCCAATGCCCCCTCAAAATCACCAGGTTCATAGGTATGCGTATACATATTCTTTAAGCTTATTCTCTCATGCTCTGTAAACTCACTTTGAAGATTTAAGCTAAACTCTCCGGAGGTATTGTCAAAATTATTGTGTTCAGTAAAGATTTGATGATTTATATTGCCCATAAACTCCAGACTATTAGTTTTACCTTCATATTTTGCCCCTAAGCCCAGAGTTAAATTTGTAATAAAGTCTTCCTTCTTATTCCCATTATCTATGGCAGACGTTATATTATCATCATACATTTCACCAACTGCTCCTTTAATTTTTATGTCTAAGCCTTTATACGGGAAAGAGTATGCAATTGAAGACATAAGGAGGAATAATATAAGGCACAACAACCACCCTCTTGACATAAGTATAATAACATACCTTTTGTTCATGCTTTTTACAGATAAAATATAAAATCTTACTAAAATCCATTAATAATAACATGTTTATTATCCCGAAATAAACCCCTTCTTTAATTACCTATAACATATCAAAAAAAACCAATTTTGTCAATAAATTTAATATGTTTGTAAAGAAAATATACAATTAGGTGGGGAGACTTCTTAACAAGAACGCATTAAAACTTTCTTTCGTATTTTAGTTGAAATTTAGTTTTTATAAACCACTGAGACACAGAGAAAAATAAGAAATATTTTGCCACAGACTTTCACAGACTTTTATTAATATTTATTGCCACAGATTCACACAGACTTTTTAAGATAAATTTCTTTAATATTTACCTGTATGAGTCAGTGTAAGTCAGTGGCTAATTCTAAATACTGATTAAATTTTATTGCCACAGACTTTCACAGACTAATAACTATAAGTAAGAAGTAGAAAGTGGTCCCGATTAATCGGGATAACTTCTTATTTCTCACTTCTCACTCTTTCTTTTGTCTGTATAAGTCAGTGTAAGTCAGTGGCTAATTCTGTGTTTGTCTGTGGCTATCTTTCTCTATGCCCCTGTGTCTCTATGGTGTTACTCTCCCTTGCTGATTCTTTCATTAGCCTCTTTAAGGTTTTTCTGAATCAGTGTAAGGAGACGTTGACTTACCTCGGGTTCTCTGTCAAATAGATTATTTAGTTCATCAGGGTCCTGCTTTAAATTAAAAAGCAGAGATTCTTTTTCCTCAAGAAAATGAATCAGTTTGTAATCATCTTCCCAGACAGCTACTGTCCCTCTGATAATCTCATGCCCGAGACTGGGATTTTTCTCAAAATTCATTGAGAACACATGCCTCAATGGAAGTCTTTTGCCTTGCATAAGCGGTACCAATGACCGCCCTTCCATCCACTCAGGCACTGGTATATTCGCTAAATCCAGAACCGTTGTCGGGATGTCTATCTGTTCTATTAGATCATTAATAACTCTTCCCTCTGTCTGGTTCGGTCCTTTTATAATAAGGGGTATATGGGTTACTTGCTCGTAAAGATGCTCAAGCCCGTGTTGAAAATAATTATGTTCAAAGCTTTCTCCATGGTCTGAAGATAAAATAATCACAGTGTTTTTTAGTTTATCCCTTGTGCTTAATTGTGCAATAAAATCTTCAAACTGTTTATCACAATATCTTATGAACTCGTCATAACGAGCTCTCAACATATTAACGGCTGGCTGCACTTCCATGGAAAAATATTGATTCGGTTCTATCTTAACCCCTATCTGGCTTTTATATGTTGCCAATTTGTATGAAGAATCATACATCCCCATGTATGGTAAAGGCGGCAGATAAGGACTATGAGGTGGAAGGAGATGAATCCATGCAAAATAAGGCTGCGGAGGATTTTCATCAATAACCGATAAAAACCTTTTAAAGACTTTTTCCGGAGGGAAACTCGTTATAGAGAAATCTCGAGAAATTAGATACAAAAATCTGGACGAAATAAAATCTGCTTTTACGATCCAGTCATGTAATCTAATTTTATCGCCAAAAAATCGGTACAATGTCTTGTCAATAATATGAGTTAATGAAGCAGGCGCACTAAATTCAGTTGCAAGAGGAGCAATGTCAAAACTGTCAGCAATGCCTAACAGTCTGACAGAGGCGGAAGGATTCGCTACAAATGCCATAGTATAGTAACCATTATTTTTTAATACTAAAGGCAGGTTTTCAATATTGCTCTTTACAGGTTTTCCTCCTATTTTTTGATATGTCTGGTGGGTCCACACCCTTTTGCCGGTCATCAGGCTGGCAGTGGCTGCTGTTGTAAAATTGGTTGCAGCCTCAAGCCGTGTAAATAACAAACCTGACTTTGCCCATTCGCTTATAAAAGGCGTTGTCTGCCTGTGATAACCATATACAGACATATCACGCGCAGTCAGGGTATCGAAGGTAACTAAAATAATATTTGGACGGCTCTTGTTATCTGTAGTTGTTTGAGAGATTTTTTGAGATACCGCAATATTTGACGGTTTTATCCATGTATGATAGGATACCAGAGGAACAGAAAGTATAACCCAGATGCCAAACAGCCATACCAGAGGAGTAATTCTCTCATGAATAATACCTGCCCACCGTTCAAATTTATCCAGAAATTTCCATGTGAGAAATATCCCTGCAAGGACTGCACATAAAAAAACTATTATTTTTAATTGAAGGGTGGCTTTTATGGAAGGCAATATAAGCCGCTTGACAATCGACGCCATTAGTCCAAAAAGTAAAAAAGTACTTATAAAAACCTGTAAGTTTTCTATCCTGATTTTCCATCCTATACGCTGGAAGAGCCGTCCAAATATTACTGGCGGCAGCCATATCATCATTGCAGTAAATGCAGCCACAATGCTCCATAGAACTGATATTAAGGCAATACATGGCAAAAACTCGGAGAATGTAGCATAAAATCTGAACCCGTCCCAGCGAAATAATGCATCTCCCATAAGGTAAAGGAAAAGCACTACAAAAATTAAACGAAATACCTGCCAGTAAGATGCCTTGCTTTTTAATTCTACTATCTGTTTGTTCATCAGTTATTATAGCAAACGAAATAAGTAATGTTACATTTTCTCTCATGCCGACTTGTTCGGCATCTTTCTTTAAGAAGGATTCCCGACAA
>MHYI01000314.1:6903-8322 GCA_001828295.1 Planctomycetes bacterium RBG_16_41_13
CACCCGGCACAAATGAAGGGTCACAACAGTGATCACCACACCATGAGTCAAGATTGTCTTCTATTAGCCTGCCTTCAGGCGCTTCACCTAATGCTGTTTGTTTTGATGCCCTGTAGCCTTTTTGGTAGCCTACTACCATGTCCGGGCCATTGACAATTTGACTGTTTGGGTATATTTCTTTGCTCTTGTATACTTGCTTTATAACAGATTTACCATCCTCAGTCCATTCTGTCAATTTCTGCATTAAATCAAAACACAAGGCGTCAATATCAGTGGATTCAACAATCCCTTTGCCTTCCCGTCCTTTAAAATTTATGTAAATACTATTAAAACCAAGAGCATAAGCGCTGGTTTTGCGCCAATCTACATTGTCAAATAATGGGCCACTTTTTTTAGCTCCATTTTTAAAGACCATGTATCCATTCTGAGCCAACCAACTGTTAAGATGGACATATTTATTAAGCGCTTTAAAACCATGGTCAGAGAGAATTAGAAGTGGAGTTTCATCTCCTAAACGCTTTATAACCCTTCCAATCATAGCGTCTATATTTTGATACCAGTCTGCCACAACACTGGTGGGCTCATTAGTCTCATCTGAATGCAAAGGATTTGTTCTATCTCGCCAGAACATATGTTGAACCCTATCCAGCGTATCGAAAACACAAGCTAATATTCCTTTATCAAAGGTTTCAAGAGACGCATTCAACATACGTTCCCGCTCAGTAAATACATCACTGCATAATTTTAAAAAAACATCTTCGGGTATAATGCCGTCTTTTAATCCATTAGTGTCTTCAGGCATTCCTAATGTCAGGTATGGACCAATTTGCTCCCAAAGATCCTTCGCAAATGTTTTTGGCGACGAAAGTGGAAGTGTAGTTTCTTTAGGGTAAATCTGCATTGGAAGCACAAATAAAGAAGGAAATGTTTCAGATTCAATACAGACCATCCGGGTAACCGCTTTTATCTTACCCATTAAACCCATTGAGAAATGTATAATGACATGAGGGCTCCACTCTCCTTTTTTTAATTGAATGGAAGTCTCATTCAGTGTAACCCTCGAACCCTCTGATGTACGTTCAATTGTTATTGGAATAGATGCCTCTTTCATACCCTTCCATCCCTGGTATCTTGGCCCATAAATTTCTGTCTTTACAATGTCATCTTCTGGATTTATATGAATAATCCGTCCGTGTTTATTCTCTTCCGAAATTTTCTTATCAGCAGTATAAAACATATAACGACCAAGAGTCCCCAGTAAGTCAGGCACACCTAAGCCTGATAGTATACGACACTTAGAAGGCAGTGACTCTGGTGCAGGGAATGTAAGCGGCCAACGTATAAGAGTTACAGGCACTCCGCTCTTCATAGCGCGTTCAAAGATGGAAGTAAATCTCACATTAGAGACATATCTTACTC